>JAFGGY010000123.1 GCA_016930365.1 Prolixibacteraceae bacterium
CTCGCATAAAGATCAGTTCTTTAACCATTATTCTATACTTTTGCAGTAATGGAAGATTTGATCGACGTAAGAGCCAATTCATTTTCAGAAAACGATAATGAACTTGATAAAAAGCTAAGGCCTTTATCTTTTTCCGATTTCAGTGGTCAGAAAAAAATAATAGAAAACCTTAGCATTTTTGTGCAAGCTGCTAAACAACGAGGCGAAGCACTCGACCATGTTCTTCTTCATGGTCCTCCTGGATTAGGAAAAACCACTCTTTCGAATATCATAGCCAACGAATTAGGAGTTAATTTGAAAATAACATCAGGGCCTGTTTTAGATAAACCCGGCGATTTAGCCGGTTTACTTACCAATCTCGAAAGCCACGATGTGCTTTTTATAGACGAAATTCACCGTTTAAGCCCCGTAGTAGAAGAATACCTGTATTCGGCTATGGAGGATTACAAAATTGATATAATGCTCGATAAAGGGCCATCTGCACGCTCTATTCAAATTGAACTTGAACCTTTTACTCTTATTGGTGCTACTACACGTTCGGGTTTATTAACAAGTCCGTTAAGAGCTCGTTTTGGTATTAACTCACATCTCGAATATTACGATGCCGAAATATTACACAAAATAATAAAACGCTCAGCTCGTATTATTGGTGTCGAAATTGATGATAATGCTGCCGCAGAAATATCGCGCCGCAGTAGGGGAACACCTCGTATTCTGAATGCACTTTTGCGCCGTGTACGCGATTTTGCACAGGTAAAAGGAAGTGGAAATATCGATATCAATATTACTAAATTTGCACTCGAAGCTTTAAATATAGATCAATATGGGCTCGATGAAATGGATAATAAAATTCTTTTAACCATTATCGATAAATTTAAAGGAGGCCCGGTTGGAATAACAACCATAGCTACTGCTGTAGGCGAAGATGCAGGAACCATCGAAGAAGTTTATGAGCCATTTCTAATTAAAGAAGGTTTTATTAAAAGAACTCCTCGTGGAAGAGAAGCTACCGAGTTAGCTTATACACATTTAGGACGAACAAAAATACAAAATGACGGGCTAAGTTTGTTTTAATTACTAAGGTTTGGCTGTTGTGCAATATCCTCTATTTAAATGCTCTTCATCTTGCATATTTGATAAATCATTGTCCGACATGCAATCACGAATTCCATTTAATGAACATATTTTTACCATAATGCATAATAAATGGTAATAAAATGTTTGCTCGCAGTAACACAAAAAACACCAATCTTATATATATGAAAGGCTTTAAAACAAATAATTACACAAGTGCGAAACTTGAGTTAATTATCTTCAAACTGAACCTTAAACATATACGGCCACCATTTTCCGGTTACATAAAAAAGATTTTCGTTTTTATGATAAGCAATTCCGTTGAAAACATCAACCTCGGCATTATTTGTAAGTGGAAGAATTCCATTCATATCGATAAATGCCAACACTTTTCCATTTGTAGCATCTATTTTAGCAATGGTACGGCTAGTCCAAATGTTGGCATAAATAATTCCGTCAACATATTCTAGTTCGTTTAGGTTTTGAACTAAACCTCCTGGATGGGTAACATAAAGTGTTTTTTCGACCTTATAATTTGTAGGATTAATAAAAAATAACTGAGCACTACCATCGCTCATAATCAAGTATTTACCATTATTTGTTAAACCCCAACCTTCTTTATTTGAATACGTAAATTCATCTATTTTTTCGAGGGTTTGAGCATTATAAACAAAAGCTTTTTGAGCTTTATAGGTAAGTTGATAAAGTTTATTATCAAGAATAGTAATGCCTTCACCAAAATATCGGTTTTCAAGCATTAATTCTTTTTTAATAGTTTGTTTATCAGTATTATAAATAAAAATTCCCGATTCTCCATAATTCCCGGTTCCTTCGTATAATATTTCATCTTTAAATTCAAATCCTTGAGTATAAAAGCTAGTGTTATGTGGCAAACGCTCTATAATTTTATAAGTCATTTGCTGAGGTTTAATATCCGATAATACATTAACATATACATAGTTAGTACCGGTTTGCTCTTTTTCGTTTACAGCAATAGTTTTTATGGTATGTTTTCCGGGCAGGTAATTAGTTGATTGTATTTGAACTGAAAATGATGATTCAGATGAGCTTTCAACCAGTTTGTCGTTTATATAAAGATCTATTTTTTTTACTTTTGGCTTACTTACACGAGACGAAATGTTTATTGTAAAATCATTTCCATGTGTAATTATACTGTTTGATGGGCTAATCTGTATATTTGTAACTGGTTTGCGATCTGAGTTTGATTTAGAACTACAGCCTGCAATTCCAATTAAAAAAAGAATAAGGATTGGTAAGTATTTCATTCGTTCAAATTATTTATTTATTAAGGTAACTCATGTAACTCACATAAAATTTTAGCATCACTTTGTGTAAAATTTATGCTGAAATTTTATGCTCGTTTCATTTGTTTCAATTATTGAACATTAAAAAACAAAATTAATAAACTAAATGTCAAATTTTGAAAGCACTTAAAAAATTAACCGGAGAAACAGTAATTTATGGTATGCCAAGTATAATTGGCCGATTTTTAAATTGGTGGTTAAACCCGCTTTGGACATATATTTTTTTAGATCAGGTAAACCTTGGAATTATTGCAAATATTTATGCTTACGTAGCTTTTTTGTTTGTGATATTAACCTATGGTATGGAAACTGGCTTTTTCAGATTTGCATCGAAAGAAAAAGATTCAACCAAAGTTTTTTCAACTTCGTTTATTTCGCTGGCTTTCACTTCCTTATTGTTTCTGCTGGTAGTTTTGATATGGACTCCTGATATTGCATCGGCAATTCAGCTCGATGGCATGGAAACTTATATTAAAATAATGGGAATAACCATAGCTTTTGATGTACTTTCTACACTTCCTTTTGCCCGCTTACGCCTTCAGCATAGACCAGTAAAATTTGCGATAATTAAATTTGTGAACATTGGTATCAACATTGGTTTTAATATAATATTTTTGGTGGCTTTACCATATTTTGCCAAACAATTTCCAAGTGGAATAATCGATCAGCTTTATAAGCCCGATTTTGGTATAGGCTATATTTTTCTAGCCAATATGATTGCTACTTTGGTTACTTTCATTATGCTTATTCCTTACATGAAGCTGGCATTAGTTTTCGATGCAGTTTTATGGAAAAAAATGCTTTCCTATTCTTTTCCAATTTTAATTGTTGGTATTACCGGAATGATTAATCAGAATATTGATAAAATATTATTACCCAATTTATTACCCGACGAAGCTGAACCCTTGAAACAATTAGGAATTTATGCTGCTTCGTTTAAAATGGCTGTAATTTTAAACATGTTTATACAAGCCTTTCGTTTTGCTTTTGAACCTTTCTTTTTTAGCCGTAAAAACGACGATAACGATAAAACAATGTATGTTTTGGTGATGAAATATTTTGCCATTTTTGGGTTTATTATTTTTCTGTTTTTATCGTCGTTTATCGATTTATTCAAATTTATTATTGCACCACCTTACCGCGAAGGAATTGTTATAGTTCCGATTGTGCTTATGGCCAATCTTTTTATGGGTTTATATTTCACGCTTTCGTTGTGGTACAAATTAAGCGATAAAACACATTATGGAGCGTATATGGGCATAATGGGTTCGGTTATTACCTTGCTCATAAATATTATTTTTATACCACATTTGGGTTATTTTGCATCGGCATGGGCAATATTAACCTGTTTTGTTAGTATGGTGGTTGTTTCCTATTTTCTCGGGCGAAAACATTATCCAATAAAGTACGATGTTCGAAACTTCTTGTTTTATTTCTTTGTTTCAATATTATTATTTGGAATTTATTGGATGGTGCGTACTGAAACAAATCCACATTTTTGGTTAGCCATTATTATTAATATTCTATTTTTGGCAATTATTGTTGTTAAAGAAAAAAACGAAATATATCGTTTGATAAAAACCGAATAATTTAAAAAAAATGAACAAATTGAAAATTGCTCTTGCTTCTGACCATGCTGGTTACGAACGAAAATTAGTAGTAATTAAACATTTGAAAGACTTGGGCATAGAAGTGAAAGATTTTGGAGCCTTTTCGAATGAAAGTACCGATTACGCCGACTGGGCACATCCATTGGCAACGGCAGTTGAAAATGGAGAATTTAATTTTGGTATTTCTTTATGTGGAAGCGGAAATGGCATCAATATTACGGTTAACAAACACCAGGGAATTCGTTCGGCATTAAGTTGGACACCCGAAATAGCCGCCTTGGGTCGCAAACATAATGATGCAAATATTTTGGCTTTGCCTGCCCGTTTTATTACCGACCAGGAAGCTGTTAAAATCGTTGATGCTTTTCTAAATTCGGATTTTGAAGGTGGACGACATGAACAAAGAATTAAAAAAATACCATTAAGTACGAAATAAAATTGTATTTTTAAAACTTCAAACTAAAAGATATAACAACACAAGATTTGCCAAAAAAATTGAACTTATGCTTTCAAATACTTGTAAATATGCCATTCGAGCATTGATTTATCTGGCCAATTTTTCGAAAGAAGAAAAGAAAATTGGTATTAAGAAAATATCGGAAGATTTGAATATTCCCTCGCCTTTTCTAGGTAAAATTCTTCAAAGCATGGCGCGCGAAAGAATGTTGAGTTCAACAAAAGGACCAAATGGTGGTTTTTCGCTTGGCCGCGATGCCGAAGATATTTCGTTGTACGATATTGTTGTTCATGTTGATGGTGAAAAATATTTCAACAATTGCATCATAAGGCTCGAGCCCTGTACCTGTTTTACCGAAGAAATATCGACTTGCCCGGTACATCGTCGGTTTAGCCAGATTCGCGACGATTTAATCCGCTTTTATAAAGATACCTCGTTGGCCGATATAATCGACGATTTCGAAATATCGGGCGAGGCTATTCAATTCTGAAAATATACTTTTCTAAGGGTTTTTGCCTGATAAAATAATGATAAAAAAGAACGGCTACGATTGCTCCTGCTGTATCGGCTATTGCATCGGGCAATGAACCGGTACGGCCGGTATAGAGCTTATTTTGTAATATTTCGAACACAATACCGGTACTTATCGAAGTGAAAAAACTAAAAAGGTAGCTTTTAATATAATTTTGACCTTTTAAATAAATGGGCACCAGAATGATGAAGAGTGTAAAAAACATTCCAAAATGAACTACTTTATCGAAATGTTGAAAAAGCTGAAGTTTGGGAAGTGCTTTGGGCGGAGTTAATAGGGCATAGCTTAACAAAGTAATCCAAACGAAAAGATAGAAATATTTTATTTTTTTTTGCATGAATGTTTTTTTACAAATATCTGAATTTTAATGTGGTATTTTTACCTCAGTAATGCTTAAATTGTAAACATGGCCGGTATTTATTTCCATATTCCTTTTTGCAAAAGCCGCTGTACTTATTGCGATTTTTACAAAACAACCGATACCAGTAAAATCAGTTCTTTAATCGATGCCTTACAAAAGGAATTGACTCTTCGGAACGATTATTTAAACGAACGTACAATACAAACCATTTATTTTGGAGGAGGCACTCCTTCGTTGCTTTCGGCCAACCAAATTTCGAATCTTTTAAACGAATGTAAAATAATGTATTCGATTTCGAAAGAGGTTGAAATAACGCTTGAAGCAAATCCCGATGATTTGGAAATTAATTATTTACATCAATTGAGAAATGTGGGTGTTAACCGTTTAAGCATCGGAATTCAAACCTTTTCGGCACAGGGTTTAAAATTGATGAACCGAAGGCATACACCTGATCAAGCTATCGATGCGGTAAAAAATGCTCAAGTAGCTGGATTTGATAATATTAGCGTCGATTTAATCTATGGTATTCCTCAAATGGAAAATGAACAATGGCAAGCCAACCTCGATACCATTTTTAAGATGAATATTCAACATTTATCGGCTTACCACCTTACTTATCATCGCAATACGGTGTTATGGAAACGTTTAAATAAAGGTACCATTCGCGAAATAGACGAACAGCAAAGTGTTGAACAATTCGAAATGTTATCTGCCACAGCCGAAAAGAATGGTTTCATTCAATACGAAGTGTCGAATTTTGCTTTGCCGGGATATTTTTCCAAGCATAATTCATCGTATTGGAAGCAAACCGAATATATAGGTATAGGCCCTTCGGCTCACTCGTTTAATATGCAAAACAGGCAATGGAATGTTTCGAATCTTGAAACGTATCTATCTTCAATTTTGGAAGGAAAAGTGCCATGCGAAACCGAAATTTTATCCACAAATGACAAATTCAACGATTACATCATAACCTCGTTGCGAACAATTTGGGGTGTCGATATGCAATATGTTGAAGAAAATTTTGGAAACAAATTGCTTTCGGATTTAATCAAAATGGCTACAAAATATATTGATAACGAGCAGATTAGTATCGATAGTAACAAAATGTTTTTAACTAAAAAAGGGATTTTTATTTCAGATAGAATCATGTCGGATTTAATTGTGTAAAATGGAAATAGTAGAATTTGAACTGGATACAGAATATATTGAGTTGATAAAATTACTCAAAGTATTACATATTGCAGAAAGTGGAGGTCAGGCAAAACTCTTTGTTGAAAACGATGAAGTATTGCTTAACGAAGAAGTTGAACATCGTAAAAGAGCAAAATTACGAAAAGGCGATGTGGTAGAAATTTTTGATGTACAGGTAAAAATTGTTTAAAAAAAAAAGCCGGAAACAGGGAATTTCCGGCTGAAGTTAAGCTTGTGCGCTTGGGGTGTGTGGTTGGAAAAGAGAAAATTAAACTGGTTTTGATTAAGCATTACAAATGTACGTTAGTTAGAAGGTAAAAGTCAAGTTTTTTTTCAATTTTTTTTATTCAGACTGAATACATACGATTACTTAATTTTTTTGCAACCTTCGAAATAGTTCTTTATCAGTCTTTTCGTTTTTTTTAAATCACCCTTAATTGCAATATGGTTTTTACAATCGTACATTTCGATTATTGGATTTGCATCGATAATGTTATCAAAAAGTACTTTAACCGAAGGGGCATTTTCGAGTGAAACATATTCGCTATAGGTAAATGAAGTAAAGGCTACATTAACACTTATACCCCGGTTGTCTAACAAGTAGCCGTCGAAAAGCTTTGTGGGTGTTCGCATTCCATTGTTGTACTTTAAATCGGAGGGTGCAGGATACGAAACGATTGCTGTTTTTTCCTTATTTAAAATTACAGGTACATTTTGAGCATAGTCGGCTTTGGTTTTGTAAATGATAAAAGGCTCGGTCGACATAGCTTGTATTTTTGTTGCTCTTTGATTTGAACACGAAAACAGGGCAAATGTGATTAAAATAGGGATGAATTTATTCATGTTCGAAATATTTTATGAATAAAGGTAAGCAATTGTGCATTTGGAAGAACTACAATTAAACAACATTTTCAACCGAAGCATCGTGTACAGCTTTATCAAAAGCATCGTAAATATTTTTTTCTCCTACGAGTGCCGTTATTCCATTTTTGTCTAAATCGCTTTTTACATCGCTGTTTACCCCCGAAAGTTTAACCAAAATACCCGCATCGCAGAGGTTTTTGATGGCCGATTTGAAATTCTGAATTCCGGTTGAATCCATAAAAGGAACATGCCTCATTCTAATAATCAGTATTTTAGAAGTCATGCCAACCGATTTAATTACTTCGGCATATTCTTTTGCCGATGCAAAAAACAGGGGACCGCTAATTTCATAGACCGACACATCTTTAGGTAAAATTGAATAATCTTCAAGCACATCGGTATCCAGTTCTTTTGTAATGCTTTTTTCGCTTACATCGGCCATGCGCTTCATAAAAAGAATGGCCGAAAGAACGACACCTATTTCGATGGCAATGGTTAAGTCGGCTAAAACCGTTAGAAAGAAAGTAGATAACAGAACAAGTTTGTCGAACCACGAGTTTTTCAGCACGGATATAAACGAACGCCATTCGCTCATATTATATGCTACTACAATTAAAATTCCGGCCAAACACGACATTGGAATAAGTTTAGCCCATTTTCCAAAAAAGAGCATTATAAGCAGCAAAGTTAAAGCATGAATGATGCCGGCTATGGGTGTCCGACCTCCGTTTTTAACGTTCGTAGCGGTACGTGCAATGGCACCTGTTGCAGGTATTCCGCCGAAAAACGGAGTAACTACGTTGGCTATACCTTGCGCAATAAGTTCGGTATTCGAACGGTGGTTGCCGCTTATCATTCCATCGGAAACAACGGCTGATAACAGCGATTCGATGCTGCCTAACAAGGCAATCGTAAGAGCCGGAGCCAGGTAATTTTTCAGATTTGTAATTTCGAAACCCGGAACAGTTATGCTAATGCGACCTGATATTTCGCCAAAGAATGATTCAATAGTGGTAACCGGTAAATCGAATAGCTGTACAACCAATGTTGTAACAATAATTGCGATAAACGAACCCGGTATTTTTTGAGTTATTTTTTTCGAAAATATAACCAATAAAATGGTTGAAATGGTAATGATAAAAGCAAGTGGATTGATGCTTCCAATATGTTCGAAATAAGTACTCCATTTGGCAATAAATTCAGAAGGAACCTTGCTTATTTCCAAGCCTAAAGCATCTTTTATTTGTGTTGAAAAAATAACCAGCGCTATTCCACTTGTGAAACCTACCACTAATGGGTTGGGAATAAATTTTAGTAATGCGCCAAGTTTGAGTACCCCAAACAGAATCATAAAAATACCAGCCATAATGGTTGAAATAATCAAGCCATTAATTCCGTATTGTTCAACAATTCCAAACACAATTACAATAAAAGCGCCGGTTGGACCGCCAATTTGTACGCGGCTACCGCCAAGTGCCGATATAATTAACCCTGCAACAACTGCCGTTATAATGCCCTTTTCGGGCGAAACACCCGAGGCTACTGCAAACGCAATGGCTAAAGGTAATGCTACGATACCAACCACTACACCAGCCATTATATCGGTAGTGAACTGCTTCTTGCTCAACCCCGATTTCAGGATTGAGAACAATTTAGGCCTAAATATTTGAGCCATATTATAAAGATTTAGAAAAACAATATTGCAGGCGCAACAGGTTTGTTCCGGTTGTGGAGCTGTGAAAAATGGTGTGCAAAAATAGAATATTTCAAATATGTTTCACAACATAAGTGCTTTTATTTGAAAATGAGAATAACAATTTACAAATAAAACACATTAATCATTTTTTGAAATGCTTCGGTATAAATATGGCGTGTTGATGTTTCGATTATGAGTTCGTTTTCAGTTTCAAGTACTGCTTCAAATCGAAATTCGATTAAAACCCGTTTTACAGGCTTTGTATCATTAGGTTTTACCTGGGTTATTCTGCCTGGGAAGAGTCGAACCAGCGAAGCTTCGTTACAAAATAAGCGTTCGCTATCGGCGGGTAGTATTACCGAAAACCGACCCAAAGGTTGAAGTAATTTTGAAACGGATGTCAGCAGCTCGTTAAACGTAAGGCTTTCGGTGTGCCGTGCCAGGGTTTTGGCATGCGACAACGATTTTTTCGAGTTATTGAAAAAAGGAGGGTTGCACACGATGTGGTCGTAGGTTCCCCGGTTTTGTAGTGCGTAATTTTGTACGCTGGTTTGATGCAGTGAAAGTCGATTTTTCCAGGGTGAATTTTCGAAGTTCAACGAAGCATCAGCTACAGCGCCGTTTTCGATGTCGATAGCATCAATTCGCGCCGTTTTATTGCGTTGAGCAAGCATTAAGGCAATCACACCTGTTCCGGTGCCTATATCGAGTATTTTTGAAGCCTGTATAGCATTTGCCCAGGCTCCAAGCATAACGCCGTCGGTACCAACACGCATCGCTGCATGGTTTTGCAGCACTTTAAATTGTTTGAACTGAAAATAGTTGTTGTGTGGCATTTCGCAATATAGAAGAATAAAATGAAAGCAATAGAAAACAGTTGAATACAATTGTTTTCTATTGCTTCCTGTTGCATTCCGTTGATTATTTGAGCTTTGCAAAAATACCCTTCATGCTAACCGCTTCGGCAATAATGCCATGTAATTTTGATATTTCAACTCTGTCCTGTTCCATGGTATCGCGATAACGTATTGTAACGGTATTGTCTTCCATGGTTTGATGGTCGATGGTAACGCAAAAAGGTGTACCAATGGCATCCATACGGCGATATCGCTTGCCTATCGAGTCTTTTTCGTCGTATTGGCAATTAAAGTCGAATTTTAGGTCGTCGATAATTTCACGAGCCTTTTCAGGTAGCCCATCTTTTTTGACGAGGGGCAATACAGCCAATTTAACCGGAGCTAAAACCGGGGGAAGGGTTAATACCACACGAGTGTCTTTTTTTCCATTAGCATCTTCAATTTCTTCTTCGCGATACGAAGCTGCCATTACTTGAAGAAACATGCGGTCAACACCAATCGATGTTTCAACCACGTACGGAACATACGATTTGCCCTCTTCGGGATCGTAATATTGAATTTTTTTACCACTATATTCTTGATGTTGGCTCAGGTCGAAATCGGTACGCGAGTGAATGCCTTCTACTTCTTTAAAACCAAAGGGGAATTTGTATTCTACGTCAACCGCCGCGTTGGCATAGTGAGCCAGTTTTTCGTGTTTGTGGAAGCGGTAGTTTTCTTCGCCAAAACCCAACGCCTGGTGCCAGCTCATACGGGTTGTTTTCCATTTTTCGAACCAATCGAGTTCGGTACCCGGTTTTACAAAAAATTGCATTTCCATTTGTTCAAATTCGCGCATGCGGAAAATAAACTGGCGGGCAACAATCTCGTTCCGGAAAGCTTTACCAATTTGGGCAATCCCAAACGGAAGTTTCATGCGTCCGGTTTTTTGTACATTGAGGTAGTTTACAAAAATACCTTGAGCCGTTTCGGGGCGCAGGTAAATTTTTTGGGCACCATCGGCAGTGCTTCCCATTTCGGTGGCAAACATCAGGTTAAACTGACGAACATCGGTCCAGTTTTTTGTACCTGAAATTGGGCAGGCAATTTCTTCGTCAACGATAATTTGTTTGAGTTCTTCCAGATTGTTATCATTAAGTGCATCGGAAAAGCGTTTATGCAACGCGTCCCATTTTTCCTGGTTGTTTAATACCCGTGGATTAGTTGTTTTGAATTGCTCTTCATCAAACGAATCGCCAAAGCGCTTTTTGGCTTTTTCAATTTCTTTATCGATTTTGGCTTCTATTTTAGCCAGTTGCTCTTCAATCAATACATCGGCACGGTAACGCTTTTTCGAATCTTTATTATCGATTAAGGGGTCGTTAAATGCGTCAACATGACCCGAAGCTTTCCATGTGGTAGGGTGCATAAAAATTGCCGAATCGATACCAACTACATTTTCGTGGTGCATAACCATCGAATCCCACCAATATTTCTTTATGTTATTTTTTAGCCCAACACCATTTTGACCATAGTCGTAAACAGCGCCTAAGCCATCGTAAATTTCACTACTTTGAAAAACATACCCATATTCCTTACAATGGGCGACCAATTTTTTAAAAACATCTTCCGCCATAACAATTTGCTATTATTTTGAATTTGAAGGCGTAAAAATAGAATTTTAAAATGAAATCAGCATATCGCGACATCACAAAAAGATAAAGCTTTGCTTAAGGGTAATGCAATTGCATCTAAATTTTATGTTATACAATCAAATTCAAATTTGATTGTATAATTTGAGTTGATATAAGATATTTGTTACTTTTGTTGATTACAATATTGATTGATATGGGTAAACAAATTGAAAATACGAGTGGGGCAGTAAATATAATTGCTACAAATACAGCTGTAACCGGTGATATTAAAACCGAATCAGATATAAGAATTGATGGAATTCTTAAGGGAAATCTTCACACCAATGGACGTTTAATTTTAGGAAAAACCGGTAGTATCGAAGGGGAAATTTTATGTGAAACGGCTGAGATTGAGGGTAAATTACATGGCAAAATATCGGTAAGCGATTTATTAACGCTTAAATCAACATCAATTTTAACCGGAGAAATAGCTACCGGAAAATTGATGATAGAACCCGGAGCTAATTTTACCGGGAACTGCAAAATGGAAAAACAAACTAAAGCAAAGTAATTTTTTACTTTCGCTTTATTTGTTGGTAAATGACATCTGATACAATTGTGTGTATAAATTGAAAGTCATGGAAAATAACTTCTCAAAATTCTTCAGAGGTCTTACAACATTTACCATAGTAATTTTGGTAACAGGTATCATTCTGTTTCTGACGATTTTAAAACAACACTTTCTTTTCATATTCCCTTTTGTACTATTGTTTTATTACGCTTCAACCCTGGTTCTTCATAAATATATGCTTTGGATTACACGAAATGATGTATCAAAATTTAGTTTTAAGTTTATGATGCTTTCTTTTCTGAAAATGTTTATTTACATTGTATTCGGAGTTTTGTATATCGTTTTTGATGAAGAAAATGCCGTTAATTTTCTGATTGTTTACCTTTTACTTTATGTGGCTTATGCTGTTTACGAAGTAAAATCGGTAATGAAACTGATAAACGACTCAAAAGTTTAAGCTTGATGTATGGTGGTGAATGTATTTGTATAAAAGAATACAATACATCTATAAATATAGATATGGGTATTTGTAAATACATATTGTGGTTTTTGTTAGCAGGCTTTTTCTTTTGGATTCCAAAAGCCGGTAATGCAGAAGAAACGGAGGATGTGCATCAATCGTTTAACACCGTTGATTATGTATTTGAACATATAGGCGACTCGTACGAATGGCACTTTTTTACTATTAACGACTTCCATGCAACGATTCCACTGCCTGTTATTTTGTATAGCAAGCATAGTGGCTGGCATTTATTTTTATCGAATAAGTTTTATCATTCCGAAAAAGATTTTCCGTTTCAAATTTCCATCGAAGGCCAAAATGAAGGTAAAATTGTTGAAACATTGAGCGATGGTTCAGAAATTGTCCCCTTCGATTTATCGTTAACCCGTACAATTGTAGGTTTATTAATAACTTCACTTATTCTCATTCTGGTAACGCTCCGAACAGCAAAATTAGCAGCCAGGAATGCTGGAAAAAAACCTTCGGGCTTACAAAATTTTATGGAGCCTGTTATCATCTTTATCCGCAACGATATAGCAAAACCTTTTGTAGGCGAAAAATACGAAAGATATTTACCCTTTATTTTAACATTATTCAACTTTATATTGGTAGCAAACCTTTTGGGGCTTGTACTTCCGCTGGGGTTGAATGTAACCGGCAACATTGCCGTTACCATGGTACTGGCATTTTTTACTTTTTTAATTACCATGTTTAGTGGCAATAAGCATTACTGGAAACACATATTTAACCCCGAAGGACCGTGGTATATGAAAAGCCCGGTATTACCGCTTATGCAGTTTATAGAGGTAGCCGGAACACTTATTAAACCGGTGGTGCTTATGATACGTTTATTTGCCAATATGTTATCGGGGCATATGATTATTGCCGTACTGGTCGGATTGGTTTTTCTTATGTCTTCGGTTTATGGGTTACTGGTCGGTGTAGGGACATCGTTTATTTCCATTATTTTTTCAGTGTTTATCGTATTACTCGATATATTGGTTTCATTTATACAAGCATATATTTTCGCCGTTTTGTCGGCCATGTATTTTGGCATGGCAACCGAGAAAGGGCATTAACCATAAAACAGTTTAATTATGACAACTTTAATGGTATTATTGGCCGAATTGGCTTTGGGAAAATTAAGTGCCGGTATTGGTGCAGGGTTAGCTGCCATTGCAGCAGCCTACGGTATTGGTAAAATAGGTTCTGCTGCAATGGAAGCTATTGCACGTCAACCCGAAGCCAGTGCCGATATACGGTCAAACTTAATCGTGGTTTCAGCATTTATCGAAGGGGTTGCCTTTCTGGCTGTAATCGTATGTTTGCTTTTGGCTGTATTGTAAAAAACAGCACCAATGCAGGTGGGATTGCCATCCATTGGTGCTTTTGTTTAATTAAAATCGAACGCTATGTTCTTGCTACCTCACTTAGGAACCATTATTTGGACGACAATAATATTTGGAGTCGTTGCCTTCATTCTGGGTAAATATGCCTGGAAACCTTTGTTAAAAGCAATTAACGAACGCGAACGCTACATCGATATTTCGCTAAAAAAAGCAAGTCATACACAGTTGCTTTTAAAAAACTTAAAGGCCGAGCAGGAAGAAATACTTAAAAAAGCACGATTTGAAAAAGGCGAGATGCTTAAAGAAGGAGCTTTGCAACGCGATAAAATTATTGCCGAAGCTAAAGACAAAGCACGTACCGAAGCCGAACGAATACTAATCGATGCTCATAAAAAAGTTCAAAAAGAAAGAGAAGCTGCTTTGGTTGAAATGCGGAAACAAATTACCACTCTCTCGGTTGAAATTGCCACTAAGGTAGTTAGTGCCGACATGGAAGATAAAAAACGCCATGAGGAAATGGTGAAGAAATTGATTGACGAAGTTGAACTTAATTAGTTGCTATGAACAGAAACAGAATAACGGTTCGATATGCTAAGGCCTTGGTCGAAATGGCTTCGGAGCAGCAAATTGAAAAAGAGATTTGTTCCGATTTCGAGTTATTGTTCAAAGCACTTAACGAATATCCTGAGTTTGAATGTTACCTGCGGATGCCCCGTATTTCGGAATCGGATAAAATTAAAAAAGTACATCAGCTTTTTTCCGATTCGTTTAATCAGCTTTCTCTTCGTTTTATTGTGTTGGTAATCAGTCATCAACGAGGCCAGCACATCAAAGATATTGTACGCAACGTTGTAACATTTTTGCATCAAAAGCAGGGCATATATCCCGCAAGGTTAATAACGGCTCAGCGTGTTGATGATGAATTGGTTCAGAAAATCAAAAGCAGTTTCGAAAGCAAACTGGATAAAACCATTCAGTTACAGGTTGAATCAGACCACCGTTTAATTGGCGGCTTTGTTTTTACGCTGGATAACATTCAATACGATGCCAGTTTAGCAACGCGCTTTAGAAATATACAAAAGCAAATTCAATAATTAAAAAGATAAGAGGATGACAGATATCCGACCAGCAGAAATTTCATCGATACTGAAGAAGCAATTAGCCGGTATTTCATCGGAAGTTGCGATGGAAGAGGTGGGGACAGTACTCGAAATTGGTGACGGTATAGCCCGTATTTATGGGCTTAACTTTGTTGAATCAAACGAGATGATAGAGTTCTCGAACGGAACGAAAGGCATTGTACTCAACCTCGAAGAGGATAATGTTGGTGCTGTTCTTTTAGGTACGTCCGATGGTATTAAAGAAGGCGATACTGTTAAACGACAAAACCGAATAGCATCGATTAACGTAGGCGATGGCCTTTTGGGGCGTGTAATAAACACCTTGGGCGAACCCATTGATGGAAAAGGAGCAATAAGTGGCGAAATGTTTGAACTGCCGCTCGAACGGAAAGCTCCAGGGGTTATTTTTCGACAACCGGTTAAAGAACCCTTGCAAACCGGCTTAAAAGCCATAGACGCAATGATACCTATTGGTCGCGGACAGCGCGAACTTATTATTGGCGACCGGCAAACCGGTAAAACAGCCATTGCTATCGATACCATTATAAATCAGCGTGAATTTTACGAAAAAGGAGAACCGGTTTACTGTATTTATGTAGCCATTGGGCAAAAAGGTTCTACCGTGGCCAGTATAGCATCAACGCTGGCCAAACATGGAGCGGCCGATTATACCATAATTGTTTCATCTACAGCATCCGACCCGGCAGCTTTGCAGTACTATGCACCTTATGCCGGAGCCTCTATTGGCGAGTATTTCAGAGATACCGGCCGTCATGCCTTAATTATTTACGACGATCTGTCGAAGCAAGCGGTTTCGTATCGCGAGGTTTCGTTGTTGTTGCGACGTCCACCGGGGCGCGAAGCCTATCCCGGCGATGTTTTTTACCTGCATTCGCGCCTGCTCGAAAGGGCGGCACGTATTATCGATTCGGATGAGATAGCCCGTAAAATGAACGACATACCTCCATCAATAAAAGAAATAGTTAAAGGCGGAGGTTCTTTAACGGCACTGCCCATTATCGAAACACAAGCCGGCGATGTTTCGGCTTATATTCCAACCAATGTTATTTCGATTACCGATGGACAAATTTTCCTTGAATCATCTTTGTTTAACGGCGGAATTCGGCCGGCCATTAACGTGGGTATTTCGGTATCGAGGGTGGGGGGCAATGCCCAAATAAAGTCGATGAAACAAATTGCCGGAACGCTCAAACTCGACCAGGCTCAATATCGCGAACTGGAAGCCTTTTCGAAATTTGGCTCCGACCTCGACCCTGCCACCCAGGAATTGCTTAACAAGGGAAAAAAGAATACCGAAATTTTGAAGCAAGGACAGTACAAACCTATGCCGGTTGAAAAGCAAATTGCCGTTATATGGCTTGGAGTTGAGAATCTTCTGAGGGCTATTCCTATCGAAAAATTGAAAGAGTTTGAAAAAGAATACCTCGATTATCTCGATACCAATGAACCCGATATTCTCAATACATTGAAAGAAGGAATATTCACCGACGAAATGAAAACGAAACTTAAAAACATCGTTCTCGATTTAATGGAATCGTACAAATAATGGCTCAATTAAAAGATATACGAACCCGGATTTTGTCGGTTAAAAATACCCGGCAGGTAACCAGTGCCATGAAGCTCGTTTCGGCGGCCAAATTGAAACGTGCCCAGGATAACTTGTTGCATATAGCACCATACGAGCGAAAACTCGACGAGATATTGCATCATCTGACCATTGGTAACCTCGATATTCATTCGGCGTATTTAAAAAAGCATGAGCCCGATAAAATTTTGATTGTGGTAATAGGTACAAACCGCGGACTTTGCGGTGCCTTTAACAGCAATTTGGCAAAAATGGCGATTAAACATGCTAAAATGAATTATCGCACGCATTTTCAGATGAATAATGTCCATTTTTTACCCATTGGCCAACAAATTGCCAAGGAATTTAAAACAACAGGTAGCAGAATCGACAGCGAGTTCAATCATTTAATCGATTCGGCAGATTACGACGGGTCAACAAAATTGGTTCAACAGTTGATGCAGTGGTTTATCGAAAAACGTTACCCACAAATTGATGTTATTTACAACCGATTTATGAATGCAGCGCTTCAAGAGCCTGCTGTTGAACAATTTTTACCGGTTGAAGAACCCGACATAAAAGATCCTTCGGAAATGCTTACCGAATACATATTCGAACCCGGGAAGTCGGAAGTATATAACGAACTGATACCCCTGGCACTTAAAATGCACTTTTATAGTTTGTTGCTTGAGTCGGTTACCGCCGAACACGGAGCACGTATGACTTCGATGCACCAGGCTACCGACAATGCCACCAATTTACTTTCGGACTTACGCAAAACCTACAACAACCTCCGCCAATCGGCCATCACCAACGAAATAATTGAAATTACGGGTGGGGCAGAGGCGCTAAATACGTAAATTCTGCATTTTGCAAAAACCGGATAACAGGGTTAAGTGTTAAATTTTAAAATTGCTTTGCTTTTCAATGTGTCCCGATGAAATATTTGCTTCGTTGCACTCCGGTTTGCTTAGTTACGGGTTAATCTGCTCAAATTTATCTGGATAAATCAATCTTTAATGCAACGAACAGAGCAACCGTAAGCACGGTTGTTTTTTGTATTAGTACTGATAATGCCAACACTCAAGCTCTGTGACTGATTTTCAACTAAAGAACTTGACCGATAATGTCCATCATGTTTAGGGAAACATGAAAACGTTCTAAACCCGACGAACATGATTTATTTAAACCCATTTTCATCGTGCAACCAATTGTAAAACTTATCGCCCGAAGCAAAGCAATGCATCACGCTGCAATCGGCCTGGGTGAGTGTTTGCGGTATGTTTTGCTAAAATGCAGCCTTGCTAATTGTTGGTAACAAAAGGCAAAACAGGATAATGATGATTTGGATGGCCACTGCCAATGTTGGTTTTATATGGGAAGAGTTGTTCATGTTTTGTAATGTTTGCTTCAGTATTAGATTAAAAGACTTATAGTTGGGTTAGTCCTTAATGCAACGAACACTAAATCCGTATGTGCGATTGCCAAGATGCCGGCCTATGCTTGTGTTATCGTAGTCCATGAACCGATACCATGCATGATAACTATCGTCTTTAGTGGCACTCCACCAGCGACCGTCATCGCCAATGTTGCGGAAACTAAGGTTAAGGAACCCACCCGGAAGAGCGGAAAAATATAAATCATCATTACCGTTGCCGTTATTATTCCAACCGCTTGTTGCTTTTAATTTTGTGCCTTCATTTGTTCCTCGTGAGCCACTATTATCTGCTTCGATTTGGCTCATGCCTATGACCATTTCCAATTGTTTCCATTCGTCGTCGGTAGGTAAGTGCCAACCGCTAGGGCATGCAGCTTTTGCTGCTTCCAAGGTGTATAAACGCCCATATGTGATAACATTGCTTTCATCGTTGTTGTATGCCCAACAACCATTCCCAACATCGTAAGCTAGGTTTTCGGCCATCCATGTTTGCCCTCCAATTACAACTGTTTTATAGGTTTGGACATCGCGAGAATCGGTAAAAGAACCATACTCTATACTACTTGTTTCTTTAAGTGTTGTAAACGAAACGGTGTTTCCATAGGCTGTTCCTATGCTATTAGTGGCATAAGCCCGCACGTAATAAATGGTGTTGGCTGATAATCCTGTTAGATGAGCAGCATAAATACCTGCACCTGTCCCATCAATAGTTTTATCATCAATAATAGTTGGATTGCCAGTTGTATTCCAACAAACCCCTCGCGATGAAATTTGAGAACCGCCATCGGAAGTTATATTGCCACCTGCATAGGCCGTGGTTTTGTTAATGGTTGTAATATCCTCGGATATAACTGACGGC
The DNA here is from genome assembly GCA_016930365.1 of Prolixibacteraceae bacterium. Lineage (GTDB taxonomy): Bacteria > Bacteroidota > Bacteroidia > Bacteroidales > Prolixibacteraceae > Roseimarinus. Next base: position 19,009 of record JAFGGY010000123.1, read on the forward strand.
GAAGTTTCAGTAATACAGCGAACGCTAAGCCCATACTCATCCAAGATGTAGTTCCGGACTACTTTAGTGCCACTGCTGTAAATGCACCGATACCACCCGTTATTACCACCGCTCTTTGCACCCCCCCACCAAAAACTATCTGAGCCGATATAGTGGAAATCAGCAGTAGTGCCGTAACCGCCCGGAAGAGCAGAAAAACCAAGTTCATCAGTCCCGTTCCCATTATTATTCCATCCCCATGTTGCTTTTAGTTTTGTTCCTTCATTTGTTCCACGGTGTCTTATATCATCTGCTTCGCTTTGGCTCATTCCAATAGACATTTCTAGTTTTTTCCATTCGTTGTCAGTAGGCAAGTACCAACCGCTGGGGCATGCGGTTTTAGCTACTTTCAAGGTGTATAAACGACCGTATGTGGCAACATTGCTTTCATCGTTGTTGTATGCCCAGCAGCCATCTCCAACATCATAAGCCAAGTTTTCTGCCATCCAAGTTTGCTCGCCAATTACAACAGTTTTGTAAGCATGCTCATCACGCGGGTCGGTAAACGAGCCATAAACGATTTTGCTAGTATTGTCTGTGGTAATGAAACTTACCTGCTCGCCATAAGCTGTTCCCTGACTATTGGTGGCGTAAGCCCGCACATAATAAGTTGTGTTACTTTCTAAATAATCAAGTTCGGATATAAAGCTTCCGATTTCACTTCCATCGTTGTTTTTACTATCGTTAATTGTTGGATTGCCAGTTGTATTCCAACATACGCCACGGGCTGTTATTTCAGCACCGCCATCGCTGGTTATGTTGCCACCGCTTGTTGCTGAAGTTTCCGTAATTTCTGAAACC
>JAFGGY010000124.1 GCA_016930365.1 Prolixibacteraceae bacterium
AAAGATTTTCTATGGAAGCTCCACTTCGTTTCGGCTTCGCTGTGCTCGCAATAACGTCATTATGTGTTTATTATCGGTGTGGGAGGAGGGTTGGTTGGCGGCTACGCCGCCAACCAACCCTCCTCCCACACCTAAATGCCATTAAAGCCACGTCATTGCGAGCCTTGCGAAGCAATCTTAAATTTTAACCGTACAACAATGATTGTTATTATCAAATTTAAATCTCATCACCAGTTTTTGGTCAAAAAAAATTACCTTTATGTTTTTGAAATTTACCTAACAGCTAATAACTAATCAATTAAAATCGTCTAAGTATGGTTAAAAAAAAATCTTATCTATCAATTGTATCAATGCTTTTGTTGATAATTGTATCAATATCGTGTACAAACAACAAACCAATCCCCTTAGTATACGACGTAGAAAATACGGGTATTGATTGTCCAAAACCACCTCTGCCCTCTTTCGATCAATTACCTGTTGTTGAACTCTTACCCGATCCATTTTTAAAGTCTGATGGAAGTAAACGTTACACTTCATTTAAAAAATGGGCTTGCAGACGAGCCGAAATCAAAGCTGAAATCGAACATTACGAAATTGGCCCCAAGCCGGTTCGCCCCGATTCAATTAATGCCAGTTTTGATAACGACATATTAACGGTAAACATTACAGTAAATGGCAATACACTTACCTTAACATCTACCGTTAAATTACCCGAAGGCGAAGGACCTTTCCCTGCTGTAATTGGGATGGATATGCTTGCTTTACCCAACCATTTATTTACTGAACGTAATGTGGCAATTATTGGATTTCGTTCGGCACAGGTAATGAGCCATACTCAAACCCGCGGACAAGAACCCATTAACAAATTATACCCCGAATTGGAATACATGGGCGCATACAATGCATGGTCGTGGGGTGTTAGCCGCTTAATTGATGGTTTGGAGTTAACAAACAACGAACTACCTATCGACTTAAAACACCTGGCAGTTTCGGGATGCTCGTATGCCGGTAAAATGGCATTGTTTGCAGGCGCATTCGACGAACGTATTGCGCTAACAATTGCCCAGGAGCCAGGCGGTGGAGGTGCTGCAGCATGGCGTGTTTCCGAAACATTGGGAAATGTTGAAACACTTGGACGAACAAACTACGCATGGTTTGTAGAGTCGATGAAAGCTTTTTCTGAAGAGAATGTAGCGCGTTTGCCACACGATCATCACGAGCTGATGGCCATGGTCGCCCCACGTGCTTTGTTGGTGTTGGGCAACCCCGATTACGAATGGTTAGCCGATGAGTCAGGTTACGTATCGTGTATGGCAGCTCGCGAGGTTTGGAAATCTTTTGGTATTGCCGATAGGTTTGGCTTTTCGATTGTTGCCGGGCACGGCCATTGCCGCCTACCCGAAAGCCAATACCCTGAAGTAGAGGCTTTTATCGAAAAATTCTTACTGGGTAATACTACGGTTGATACCCATGTAGCTAAAAGTCCGTTTGAAGATGTCGATGCTGAAAAATGGTACAGTTGGTGGGGAACTGAAAAACCCTAATCATATATTACAGGTGTTTATATATTTAACCAATAAATCAATAGTACGTTAGATTTTACAAATTAGGCTTTGCTTGTAATGCGCTTAATATCAATATTTTAGGTGGTCAAATTAGCATAACACAAACGACTTACTGTCAACGACTTAAATAATATTGATGAACTATTGATATATAACGCTCAACAAAAAAGTCTGCCCAGGTGAAAACCGGGCAGACTTTTTTGTAATTATACGATAGAAATCAGGAAAGAAACCCGAAGGTCTATTTTATGCGATTTCAATCATCAGATGTTGTTTTTTTATCACTTCGTCGGGCTGAATATATACTTTTTTAATTTTACCATCGAAAGGCATGGTAATCTGGTTCTGCATTTTCATGGCTTCCAGAATAAGTAGGGTTTCACCCTTTTTCACACTCTGCCCCGATTTCACATACACATCGAGTATCGTTCCCGGTATAATTGCATATATTTTTTTCGGATTAGGTACAACCCAATTTTTTCGTTCTTTAAATTTTTTGGTTAGCTCGGTTTTATACAAACCGCTACTAATCGAAAGCGTTGGGTACTCACCGTAATCTTTTTCATCAATATTTTCCATAACGATTGTAGTTTAAAATGGTGGAATTCCGTGTTTTTTACGTGGCATCGATACCGATTTATTCTCGGCAACACTAAGCGCATGAAGCAACATCGAGCGTGTTTCGGCAGGTTCTATTACCTCGTCGATATACCCTTGAGCAGCTGCTACAAACGGATTTGCAAATTTCTCTTTGTACTCTTCAATCTTTTGCTTACGCATAGCCTCGGGATCGCTGGCTTCTTGTATCTCCTTCCGGAATACAATGTTCGCTGCACCCTCGGGACCCATAACTGCAATTTCGGCTGTAGGCCAGGCAAATACAAAGTCGGCACGTAAATGTCGCGAGTTCATGGCAATATAACCACCACCATAGGCTTTGCGAATTATTACCGTAATTTTGGGTACCGTAGCTTCGCTGTATGCATACAGTATTTTGGCACCATGGCGAATTACCCCCATGTGTTCCTGATCAACACCGGGCAAATATCCAGGCATATCTTCAAGCGTGATAATCGGGATGTTAAACGAGTCGCAATAGCGAATAAAACGTGCAGCCTTGTCCGAGCTGTCGCAATCGAGCACACCCGCCAGGTATTTGGGCTGATTGGCTACAAAACCACAGGTTTGCCCATCCATACGTCCAAAACCAATCACAATATTTGGGGCATAAAGCTCCATAATTTCGAAAAAATCCGAATCGTCGGTAATCGAACGAATCACATCTTTAATATCGTAAGGCAGACGTGGGTTTTCGGGAACAATTTCCTCGATATTGTATTTCTTTTGTGGTTCTTTGGTTTCAACACGCTTTGCCTTTTCGGTATTACTGCGCGGAATTAACTCAATGAGCTTTTTAATTTGATCGAAGCATTCCTGTTCGTTTTTTGCGTAAAAATGTGCATTACCGGCTGTTTCGCAATGCACACGAGCACCGCCCAATTCTTCCATCGAAATTTCTTCGCCCAACACCGTTTTAATAACACTCGGCCCGGTGATAAACATTTTTGAAATATTTTCGACTACAAAAACAAAATCGGTTAATGCCGGCGAATAAACAGCACCACCGGCACAAGGGCCAAGTATTACTGAAAGCTGCGGAATAACGCCCGAAGCAAGTGTATTTCTGAAAAATATTTCGCCATAACCGGCTAACGAGTTAACCCCCTCCTGGATACGTGCACCGCCTGAGTCGTTGATTCCAATTAACGGAACTCTCATTTTCAGCGCATGATCCATAATTTTAGTAATCTTGCGGGCATGCATCAACCCCAGCGAACCGCCAGCCACGGTGAAATCCTGGGCATAAATACATACCGGCGAACCGTGTATAGTGCCTGTTCCGGTAATAACACCATCGCCGTGCAACACTTTTTTCTCCATGTTGAAATCGCGCGCCAGATGCGCCACAAACATATCATATTCGTGAAACGAATTTTCGTCGAGAATGGCAAGGATGCGTTCGCGGGCAGTAAGTTTACCCATTGCAACCTGCTTTTCGATGGCTTTGTCGCCACCACCTTTTTGAACTTCTATTTTTCGTTTGCGAAGTTCCTGGATGTTTCTTTTTAGTGTCATAAAATTAATATTTATACAACCTTTCTTATTTGTAAGAAATCCGATTAAATAAAGGTGTAATTTTTCGGGGAGCAAAGTTATAAACTTTCTATCGATGCCCTTTAAAAATGCTACGACTATATGATTTATGTTAACTGCGGAAACGGATATAATTACCACACATTCAGAATAATGCGCAGCTATAGGCTATTCTTCTAATAATTAAAGAAATGAACTTTTGCATCAGATGTTCGTAAAATATTAGCGCGAAGCCCAGCGGTACAATACAAATCCAATACCTGCATACAAAATATTGGGCAACCACATGGCTAAAAAGGGCGCCATAGTACCGCTAAGTGCAAATATTTTTGTAACCTGTTGAAACATAAGGTACGAAAAGGCTAACAACAAGCCCAAACCAAGATGTAGCCCCAAACCACCCCTAATTTTGCGCGAAGCCAGCGAGGCTCCAATCAAGGTAAGTATAAACGAAGAAAACGCAATTGCAGCACGCCGATGCCGCTCAACGGAATATTGCTCGATGGTATCGATGCCACGCATTTTTTGCAAATTGATAAAATCGATCAGCTCAAAAAGATTCATTGATTCCATATCGTCTTTTGTCGATACAAAATCGGATGGATTCATGGCTAAAGTGGTATCAATTCTGCTACCATGTGTCAAAAACTCCTTATCCCCAACAATATCCCGAATAGTATAGTTGCTGATTGTCCATGTTTTTTTCTCTCGATCCCAGCGAATATGATCCGCCGACAATTTCGACACCAGTTTATCATTATCAAATTTTTCGATTGTAAATTTGATTCCTAAGTCGTTTGTCGAATTGTATCTATCCATGTATATGTAAATGTTGGGCTCGAGCTGAATGTGGATGTTTTTATCGCGGTTTACCGGGGGCGATTTCACATAGGTATATTTAAAATTGTTCATCTCGAGGTTAGCTGGTGGAATAATAAAATTGGCCAGCGCATACGAGAAAACGGCAATAACGCCCGCTGAAATCATATATGGACGCAGCATGCGTTTAAAACTAATGCCACTGCTAAGTATGGCAATTATTTCGGAATTAAAAGCCAGTTTGGATGTAAAGAAAATTACAGCTATAAACGTAAATAACCCGCTAAAAAGATTGGCAAAATAGGGAATAAAATTTAGGTAATAATCAAAAACAATAGCTCTGAACGGAGCTTCTTTTTCGATAAAGTCATCAATTTTTTCGCTAATGTCGAAAACTACACTAATTCCAATAATCAGGGCTATGGCATAAAAAAAGGTACCAAGGAATTTTCGTATAATATAAAGGTCAAACTTTTTTAACGGTTGAAATCGCATAACAATTCGGTTTAGAGCCTTACAGACAATTGTTGTACCATCTGTTCTTTCCAGGTTTTAAAAGTATCATTTTTTATTTGCCGGCGAGCTTCCTGACTTATCCAAACATAAAATGCCAGGTTGTGAATGCTGGCAATCTGGGCTCCGAGCATTTCTTTCGAAATAATTAAATGCCTGAGGTAAGCCCGGCTGTATTGATGATCGACATACGAGGTGCCATCCGGATCAACCGGTGTAAAATCGCTTTCCCATTTTTTATTTCGAATGTTGATAATGCCTTTTTGTGTAAAAAGCATACCGTTTCGCCCGTTGCGTGTTGGCATAACACAATCGAACATATCAACGCCCCTATCGATGGCTTCCAGTATGTTAACCGGGGTGCCAACGCCCATCAGATAACGTGGTTTATTGGTCGGCAAAACGGCATTTACCACTTCAATCATGGCATACATATCTTCCTCTTTTTCGCCTACGGCCAGCCCGCCAATGGCATACCCGTCGGCATGGTAGCTGCTAACCTGCTGAGCCGCCATTTTACGCAAATCGGGGTAAACACAGCCCTGTACAATAGGAAAAAGTGATTGCGTGTGCCCATACAAGGGTTGTGTTTTACCGAGCTGTACAAAGCAACGTTCGAGCCAGCGCTGCGTAAGATCCAACGATTTTTTAGCATAGGTATAATCGGCATCGCCCGGGGTACACTCGTCGAAAGCCATGATAATATCGGCACCAATGGAGCGCTGAATATTCATCGAATTTTCGGGACTAAATAAATGATACGAACCATCGATGTGCGATTGAAAACGAACACCCTCTTCGCTCAGTTTGCGAATATCGCCTAAAGAAAAAACCTGGAAACCACCACTGTCGGTCAAAATAGGCTTATCCCACCCGTTAAATTTATGCAGCCCACCGGCAGCTTCCATTATGGGCATGCCGGGTCTTAGGTACAAATGGTAGGTGTTTCCAAGAATAATTTGTGCTTTAATATCCTCTTTTAATTCTTTTACATGAACGCCCTTAACCGACCCGGCTGTACCCACCGGCATAAAAATGGGAGTTTTAATATTTCCATGCGGCGTTTCAAGCGTACCTGCCCTTGCTTCCGATTGACTTGCGGTATGTTCTAATGTATATTGCATCAGCGTTATTTAAACGCACAAAATTAGAAATAATTACCTTTTATTAGCCGTTCGAAATAAAATCTCACAGATTAATCGGTGCAACCCGATCGAAATGAGAATTATTTGTAATTTACTCGCCCTAACATTTATATTTATGACAAATAGCGAGCATAAAACCATACGCAATAATATTGAAGAAGATCAAACGCTGGTAAAAGAAGCTATTGATGGCAATGAGCAGGCTTTTGCACGACTTCTAATTCGCTATAAAGATTCGATTTATTACCTGCTACTAAAAATGGTGAACAATAAAAACGATGCCGAGGATTTAACCCTCGAAGCTTTTGGCAAAGCTTTTTCGAATCTTAACCTTTATTCGTTCGACTATGCGTTCAGCACCTGGCTTTACCGCATAGCACAAAACAATTGCATCGATTTTTTACGACGAAAAAAAGGAGTACACTATTCAATCGACAGTCATACGGATGACGAAAACGAAAGCAATGGGCTTCATTTGCAATCGACATTACCCGACCCCGAACAACACCTGATTATTAAACAACGGGGCTTACTGTTGAAACATTTTATCAATAAACTTTCGCCTCAATACAAACAGCTTATCGAATTGCGATATTTCAGAGAGTTTTCGTACGAAGAAATTGCAAAATCCTTAGATTTGCCCCTTGGTACGGTTAAGGTGCAACTATTCAGAGCCCGAAACCGATTGTACGAACTGATTGGCGAAGCCGATGTAAAAGAGTAAAAAAGTGGATAGTATTCTGAAATATTTTAAGGAACTTACAAACCGGCAAATTGAACAGTTCGAAATGCTGGAATCCTTGTATAACGAGTGGAATTCGAAAATCAACGTGGTATCGCGTAAAGACATCGATGAACTATACACCCGGCATGTACTCCATTCGCTTGCCATTGCTAAGCTGGTACAGTTTAAACCCAACACCACAGTGCTCGATGTTGGCTGTGGCGGCGGCTTCCCGGGTATTCCGCTTGCCATTTTATTTCCCGATGTTCAGTTTACCCTAACCGACTCGATAGGGAAAAAAATCAAAGTAGTAAACGAAGTGGCTAAAGCACTCGGGCTATCTAATGTACATGGCATTCAGTCGCGCGCCGAAAAACTCCCCTACCGGTATCACTTTATTGTAAGCCGCGCGGTTACTGCCTTTCCAAAGTTTGTGGCTCTAACCCGAAAGCTAATTGACAACCAGCAAATTAACGATATTAAGAACGGAATTATCTACCTAAAAGGAGGCGATTTCTCGGACGAAACGGCTTTGTTTGCCAAAAAACTAACCGTTTATCCGATTTCAGACTATTTTGAAGAAGATTTTTTTGAAACCAAAAAGGTGATTTACCTACCACTATAAAAAGCCCAATAGATTGTCAGATTTTAGTAATGAGACAAAAGACTTGTCTGCAAGCAAGTAGTGCTATAAGATTGATTTTTTAAAGAATGTTCGAATTATTCGAGCCTTTTTAATTCTCCTTTATAAGATATGGTTACCCATTTTGGACTTATCGTTACTATACTCATTGTTATATAGCCATCGTTCCGAATCGTTAGCTCAAAACTTATTCCATCAGAAGCTCTCTGAGTTGAAGATAGTTTAACTTCAACCTGCTTCCTGCCTTCAACAAGCTCCTTATTATAATAAACACCTTCGTACTTAATTACTCCTATTCTGTTTTTCACTTTGTAGTGAAGGTTTACAAAAACAGAATCGCCTTTAATTTGAAAATAATTTTGAGCTTCGGGTATTGCTTGCCAGGCTGTGTGTTCACCTACACTAATAAAACTCTCGGGAACGAATTTGTATTTATCCTGTTTGACAATGCTTTTGTTATTCTCGAAATTCTGTTTTAATTCTTTTTTTGATTGAGCATTTATAGTGGTAAAACTAAGTAATGCTATTGCAATTAGGAAAAGCTTCGTTTTCATTTGTTTTTTGTTTAATTTCTTAGTGATTACTTTTTGTTTGTATTTATCAATAGCTCGTTACTGTTTTTTAATTCATTGGCAATGAATCGTTCGTGTTTTGCTGATTTAATTATCTATAATGCTGATATTTTGTCTATTACAAACAAAGTCTCATGTCTCATGTATAAATTTAACTTAGTATTAAATTAATAGCTTTCTCTAAAAATATCGAATGTCCCGTTGATTACAGGTTTATTTACATTAGTAATTTCCTCGTCAATGGTTTTGTGTTCAATGCCTTCAATGGTTTCAATATTGTAATAAACCAAATCGCCTGTAAAACTTCCTTTAATTCGGTCATCGGTTATTTCGGTAATGGTAACCGATAATTTTGTACCCGTTGACCCCCATTTTGCATAGCCTCCTTCTAATTTTGATTGATAGGTGGTTTCAATAAATAACCAAAAAGCTTTTTCGCTTGATGTTTCAGGATTAAAAGTGTAGGTTTTTATACCTTCACTTGGTAGTCGCAGGTTAATTTTTTTCACTTGCGGGTGTATGTTGTTTCCCCAACCAACAATATCAATTACTTCGCCATTTCCATCGGAGTATGTTTTAATGCTGCCATACGTACCATGTTCATCATCAGCCTGGTATTCTTTGGTTTTACGTGTTAAGGTGTGTTTTTCGCCAAATATGCCACCACTTAAGTTTCCAATGGTTTGTATCTCAAATTCAATTACACTTGGAAGATACGATTCATCATTGTCTTTTTCGCAGGACAATAATGCAATGCAAATAGCAAAAAGGATGAGTTTAATTTTCATAAATACCTGATTTTAATTAATTAATCACGTAAAATAAGGAAATCTCAACTACTTTTGAATTGATTGAAATCAATAAGTGCTACTGTTCTTTTAAATATTGAGCTTTGACCCTGCAAAAAGTTTCGGATGCCAGCCCTAAATATTGGGCAAGTAAATTTTGAGGTACTTCCTGCAAATAACGTTGAGAATTGCTTATGGTATTCATAAAAAGTTCAAAACGCTTTAATGCACTTTTGTATTGCAATAACAATGTTCGGTGTTCGCGTTCGCTTAATTGAAATTCAAAAAGTTTTGCATAAATATAACTGAATGCATTGTTGTTTTTCAGCAGTTTATCAACATCTGATTTTTCGAGGTAAATCGTTTCAACATCGGTAATTGCCTTTTGAATGTCTGTGCTTGGCCGGTTGTATATGTAACTGTCGAGTGAGTTAAAAAGCATTCCGGGAAGGGATATGTTTATGGTGAATACTTCTCCATCAATAAAGGTGTACAAATGAACAATTCCTGTTTTTACCAGGTTCACCCGGGTGTCTGTTTGCCCTAAGTCGATAATTGTATCATCTTTTTTGTATGATGCTTTTTTAAGACAAGCGCCAATTAGCTCAATATCGCTTAACGAAACAGGAGCTATCTGCGAAAACAGGTTCTGAACTAATTTAATATCGGATTGTGAGAGTTCTGACATTTAATAAAACTATTATTCTACAAAAGTAGTTAATCTATACTAATAGTTCGTTACTATTTTTTATCTCATTGACAATGTGTTGTTTGTGTTTTGATAATTTAACTTTCTAAATTACTGATATTTAATTTATTACAAAACAAAGCCTAATATCTCATGTCTATTATCTGATGTACGATTGTATACAAAACAATTGTATATTAGGCATGTTAATATTTCTCTTTGCACCAACCATTAATCAATGAAACAATATTATCGATCTTTTTTCAATTTTTTTAGCTTATAACGTTGAAGTTTTTCTTCGCACTTGCTGACAACTAAAGATTAAAAAAACCCTCACCAACGAAAAAAGCATCTTTAGCAGGAAAAATTCACTGAAAAAATTTCTTTCACCAGAAAAAACTATTATTTTTGCACTCCGTTTTTCGGGAGTTTTAGAAAGCTGAAACCACGAAACACAAAAAAGTCAGCACGTTATGCTGCATAAGATATTAATTTGTTGAATAAGACGATTACGGGTAAACCGTAACTAAAAAATCAAATACGATGAAAAGGACATTTCAACCTTCGAACAGAAAAAGAAAAAATAAGCACGGTTTCCGCGAGAGAATGTCAACGGTTAACGGTCGCAAAGTTGTAAAAGCACGACGTGCCAAGGGAAGAAAAAAATTAACTGTTTCTGACGAGCCTCGTCACAAACGTTAAGAGAGATAATAACTTTTTCATAACACACAACAAGGCGAAGAACTCCGGTTCTTTGCCTTGTTGTGTTTGTACGTATCTTATTCCTACATCAATCGTTTATGCGCAGATTTACAGTTCTCTTACTGGTTCTTGTTTGTTTTTCGGGTTGTGTAATCCTTCACAACCATCAATCGGCAAAGCTTTACCCGAAATCAAAAACACAAGGCGAAATTGTGGTGCACCAAAACTACCGCCTGGCATATTCCGAAACCCACGAAGGAGCACTGTGGGTGCAATACAAATTAAACGCCGACATGCTAAGCGGGCTGGCACAGCGAAAAGATAATTTCAGAAGCGACCCCAACGTTACAAGCGGATCGGCCTCGCCCGACGATTACCGAGGCTCGGGATACGATCGCGGTCATCTTTGCCCGGCAGCGTCTATGTCTTACAATCAGCATGCAATGGACGAAACTTTCTACATGTCGAACATGGCGCCACAAGTTCCAGGGCTTAATCGTGGCCGATGGAAGACCCTCGAAGAACATGAGCGGGAGTGGACAGCAAAGTATGGTAAAATGCATGTGGTTACCGGGCCTGTGTATCGGCAAATTATAGAAACCATTGGCGAAAACGAAATAGCTGTGCCGGCTCAGTACTACAAAATTATATGGAACGGCTCCGACCGCATCATTGCTTTTTTAATGCCTAACCAAAAATGCGAAAATGGCTTAAAGTGGTATGCCGTACCTGTCGATTCGGTTGAAGTGCTTACCGGTTTCAATTTTTTCAGCATCATTCCCAATAAAATTGAAAATAACATTGAAGCCATCGTCGATTTTGATTATTGGTTTTCTGAAAAAAACTAAAAGAGGGCTTCCTTTTTAGGCAGCCCTCTTTTGCACATAAAATATACTCTGTTTTTTATTAGTCCATCCCAAACGAGAAACTTGATATCTCGTAATCGTTGGTTGAGAATGTGTTCTTTTTGTTCCAATCGACACTGGTAACAGTCATTATACTCGACGATTTATCCTCCTTCGAGAAATTTTCGGCACGAATAATCATGCCTTCGAAGGCGGTGGTTGAAAAATTACCAATCCACGAAACCTCTTTCATGTTTTCATTAAAACTAACATCTTTGGTTGTCCACAGCACATCAATTTCGGTATCGGTTTCGCAACGGTACTCCTGGCATTTAAACCCGCTAATGGTTTTGGTTTTACCGGTTTTTACCGGTTTACATTCATCCTCTTCCTCATCCATACCATAGGTAAAGGCATCCAATGGCACGGTTACATTTTCAGCAATACTGTCGGGGTTATCGATATTAACCTTTGTGGCAACGCCGCTTTTTTCCCCGTTATTGTTGGTTAAAATTAACATGCAAGCGTTGCTGTTGTCTATAATGGTTATGGCTTGTTGTCCATCGCCATTTACTACAATCATTACATCTTCGTTTTTCTCGTTAACAGCCATTACCGTTTCGACCTTCGGAGCAACTTTACCGTCGGATTCGGTCGATTCGGTAAGGGTTACAATTTCGGATGTAAAATCATAGCTGTCTTTAAAATCGATGGCTTCGGTTGAAATTCCAATGGCACTCATCAGTGCTGAAGCGCGTTTTGAATCGGAGCTTTTAGAGCTTGCTTGTTTTTCTTCTTGGGGTTCAACAGCAGCGGAGTCACTTTCCAGCACTTCATCAATGGCTTTATTCACCTGCTTATCTACTTCTTCCTGAACCTCTTTAGTGGCTCTCTTTTCGGCCGATCGTTCGGCTTGCCTTACTGCTTCGCGTGCCAAACGGTCGAGAAACTGTGCCTGACCCGTAACCACTGTAAACATTAACACGCTTGTTAATACTACAAATATTCTACTCATTTTTAAATGGTTTTAGTTTATGAATGGCCTCAAAGTTAAGCAAAAAACAAATATCATAATGCTTGCTAACGATGTTTAGCCAAGAGGTATCGAAAAACTAAATGTACTACCTTTCCCTTCGTCGCTTTCGACCCAAATACGCCCTCCATGTTTTCCAACAAGTTCGTAGCAAAGCAACAAGCCCAAACCAGTACCCTCTTCATTGTAAGTTCCCTTTGTGCTTATGTTTTGGTCAATTCGAAACAAAGCCTTCTGAACCTTTTCGGATAAACCAACTCCGGTATCGGATACTGAAACAATGATTGCGTCGCCTTCATTCTTCGATGAGATTTCAATGATTCCGTTGGTGTATGAAAATTTAATGGCATTAGACACCAGGTTTCGTAACACCGTATTCAGAATTGCTTCGTCGGCATAGCATTTAACTTGCTGGCTAATGTTATTCTTAATTGAAATATGTTTCAACCCAGCTTCGTTCGACAATAACGAAACCACATTGGCGACCACGACCGATAAAGAAAATTTGTGGGGATTGAAATTAAGTCGACCGGTTTGAGCACGCGACCATTCGAGCAGGTTGGTAAGCAGGTTCATGGCTTTTTCAGACGAGTCGTATATTATTTTGGAATAATCGGCCATTAGCTTATCCCCGGTAGCCTCGGCTTCTTCAACCAACAACCTGCTCATGCCCATAATGCTGTTAAAGGGGCTTTTTAAATCGTGCGAAATAATGGAGAAAAATTTATCTTTAGTTGCATTAAGTTCACGCAGCCGAATGGTATTTTCATCAATTTCGTGCTCCATTCTTTTTCGTTCTTCAATGTTTCGGCTCACGCCTACTACTTCAATATTGCCATTTTTGTCATATCTAAAGCGGGTCGATATTTCAACCCAAATAACAGAACCATCGTTGCATGGTTGCTGTATTTCGTCAATATAAAAATCGTTTTCTATTGTATTGTTAATAAAATGCCCAAGGTTTACCTCCAATGCCTTTTGAACTTTGAGGAACGAATCGGGAGTAACAGCCTGTTGCAGCGTTTCGTTCATCGCCTCTTCGGGTGTAATTCCGCGCAACAATTTTATGGCTGGGCTTATATACGTAAAACGCATGGTTTTAACATCAAGTGACCAAATCACATCTGAGGCATTTTCGGTTATCAGGCGGTATTTCTCTTCGCTTTCTTTCACCTTTGCTTCTGCATCAACTTTTACATAAGCATCGGCAACTATGTTTGCCAAAACTTTCAAAAACCCAACCTGGTAATGATTCCAGCTCTTGTAACTCCTCACGGCATCGAAACCAAAAAACCCGGTTATCCGCTCACGCGTTACAATCGGCACCGTTAAAAGTGATTTTATTTGCTGCTGCCTAAAAATCTCCTTTTCGGTGGCTGCCTCAGACGGAAGTTTTTCGATGTCGGGAACATTAATTGACTTTTCGTTTAGAATTTGCTGTTTCCACCAAGGGATACTATCGATTTTGAATTGCTGCATGGTTTCTTTAACCGATGGAGTTCCCAGGCTACACCATTCGTGTGTATTGCTGAATATTTCGTAATTATTATCGAAAAAGAACACGTATGTGCGGTCAACATCGAAAAAGCTCCCGAGTTTTTGCAACATCCGTAGAATAATTTCGTCGATATTTGCCACATTTGCCTGTACAAAATCCGAAGAAATTTCGGCTACCATTTTTTGAAACTTCAGCTGATATTCAAGATTGGTCTTTGCGTCAATTCTTTCGGCAATGCGGCCAATACGCTCAGCAATTCCATTTAAAAGACTTCGTTCATCATTCAAAAAAGGCTCAAGTGTTATTTGCTGTATCTCATAGGTATATCCAATTTCGAGATATCCACTTTCGATTCCATTTACAAATATCGATGCGCGTTGCACCCATGCCCCATTCTCTCTATAATTTGAAGTTTTAAAATCGAAATCGTCCAACACCACTCTTGCATAAGCCAACGATGGATATTGCCAACCTTGAACTATATTACTGGTTAATTTCCGTAGAATTGCAGGCAGATTGTTTTCTTCAGCATCAACAAGTTGCCCTAATCGATAATAAACCTGAAGCTCTTTCAATCGTTCATTGGCATCGCGTTCTGCCTTCTCTTTTTCCAATTCAATAAGACGCTTTCTGAGTTTTTTCGTCTCATTGGTTTTATTCATTACTTCACTCATTTCTATAAATTTCACTTTCGACAAAGAATTGGTAATTTATGAAAATGAGGCTATCAATTTTTCCAAAAAACTATACAAAATATGCTCAAACACCATGTTTTTGATGAATTTCGCCCGAAAAGGATACCGTTTCGTTTAAAAGCGTTTTCGTCTTATATGGTCTTCGGAAAAAATACAGTTATATCGCTATAGAATGTTAGGTTTTTGTCCTGAGACTATCGACTCATTTGTTATGCGCTAAATATTAGCAGTTAGAATCAATAGTACGTTAAATTTTAGTACCCCAGCCGCTATGCGGCATATTCATAGTTCTAACATTAGCGAGTTAGATAAAAGACATGAGACAATAGACCTGTAATAAGTTGGATATCAGTAATTTATATGAACAAACATGGCAAAACACAAACAACTCGAGGTCAGCAACATAAAAAAAAGTAACGAACTATTGGAAATAAAACGTCGTGGAAATATATCAACTCATTATCAATGTTTTAGAAGATGCAAACAAACTATTATTTTGGTAACTTGATGTTACAAATAAAAGGAATGAATGAGCTTTTTATTGAGCAATATAAGCCCCCTTTTCCGAAAGGGGGCTTTTTGAAATTACTTCATCCACTCGAAAACACGATAGTGTTCGCCATCCATTCCAAGACGGGAATATACTTTCTGTGCAGCTTCGTTCGTTTTGTCAACGTACAACCTTACCCCACATAGCGTTGCATCGTTTTCGACCTTATTTTTCACATGGTTGTATAGCATTGCATAAACACCACGTTTTCGGAAATCGGGCGCAACAAAAACCGATTGAATCCATATTACGGTCCCGTTTCTCCAGTCGCTCCATTCGTATGTTGTAAATAACGAACCAACAATTGTATGGTTAACTTCAGCAACATAGTATTCACCAAGGCTCTTATCTTTCAAGGCATTCTCAACCCCCGACATTACAGCATCAAAATCAAGCTTGTAATGTTCGGTTTCCCAAGCCATATCAACCTGAAAACGGGCAATTGTGTCCCTGTCAGCAAGTAATCCCCTACGAATATTTATTTGCATATTATTCTTTTATGAACAGTACATTATACATTATACTTTAAACATAAGACAAAAGACTTGTTTGCAATATGCTAAGTATTTACAATAGTACGTTAGATTATAGACATGAGATATTAGACTTTTGTTTGCAATAAATTTAATATCAGCAATTTAGATAGTTAAATTATGAAAACACAGGCGACTCATTGTCAATGACTTAAAAACAATAACGAACAATTACTTATAAACTATCGCCAAAATCTTCTCTGAATTTTGCCTGAAGTTTTTCGGCCCAATCGCCAATAGGTTTAAGTTTACCAACAAAGAAACGCAGCACTGGTGGTTCTTCAACCCACTGAAGGCCGCCAATAAGATGCCTGTTGTCGTAGAGCCATTGTACACGGTCTTCGACATACTTTATTTGCGAGAGCGTAAACACCCTACGAGGGAAAGCCAAACGAAGCAGTTCAACATCGGCAGGGATATCTTTCCCATTTTCGTCGCGAATACTCGATATGGTACCACGTTCCATGCCCCGAACCCCCGATGCGATAAAAAGAGCTCCGGCTAAAGCTCCGGCAGGATATTGTTCTTGAGGAATGTGCGATAAAAATGCCCCGGCATCGAGGTGGCAACCTAAACCACCGGCCGGTGTTATTACCGGAATTCCTCGTTTATCTAATGTATTTACTAAATATTTTATAAAGCTTGGCGAATGACTAATGACATCAAAGTCGAGTGTTTCGTATAAACCAACAGCCATTGCTTCAATTTCGCGCACACTCATTCCGCCGTATGTAAGGAAACCTTCGAAAAGTGGCACTAAATCACGCATTTGCATATATATATCGTGGTTGTTGGTGCAAATACCTCCACCGCGAGTACAGCTTACTTTTCGGCCCGAGAAGTACGAAAAATCGGTGTAACTTAACATCTCGTGCAAAATATCTTTTAATGGTTTGTCATGATAACCTTCTTCGCGGGTTTTAATAAAATACAAGTTCTCGTTAATCAAACTGGTATCCATTAAAAGCTTAATGCCATGTTTTTTGGCAATTGCCGAAACTTCGCGCAGATTTTGCATCGAAAAAGGCTGTCCGCCAATGAGGTTTGTACCAGCTTCAAATCGTATATATGCAACTTTATCGGCGCCCCATTCATCGATAATTTTATTGAGTTTATCAATGTCGATATTGCCTTTAAACGGAAAATCACTCTTAATTTTTAGAGCTTCGTCGGTAAATATTTCGGCAACAGTACCTCCGGCCAATTGAATATGTGCCAAAGTGGTTGTAAAGTGATAGTTCATTGGAACCACCATGCCTTTTTTCACAAATACCTGCGAAATAATATGCTCGGCAGCCCGTCCCTGGTGAACAGGCAAAAAGTATTTTTGATTAAAAACATCGCTTACAGCTTTCTCGAGTTTTGTATAACTGGCCGAACCGGCATACGAATCGTCGGCAACACTCATGGCAGCAACCTGGTTGTCGCTCATGGCATTTGTGCCCGAATCGGTCAGCATGTCGAGATAAACATCCCGGTTTTGAAGAAGAAAGGTATTGAATCCGGCTTCGTATATGGCTTTTCTTCTCTCTTCAACGGGTAAAAGATTTAGTTTTTGTACTACACGAACTTTGTGCATTTCGAGGGGAGTTTCATCTCCGCTGTAAAACTTTACAGTTTTTAATTGCTCTACGTTACTCATAATTGGTTTTGAAAGGTTAATAATTTGCTTTAAACCCGAAACTCCATTCTTATACAATAGTTCATTGTTAGATTGGTTTTCGGCTTTGCGATAATACTAAAAAATAATTTGTAATCAAAACCCATTAAATATTTTCAATATGAAACTTACCGGGTGTAAATAAAAATAAATCGCAAGCACGTCTGCATTAACACCACGCTGAAATAGTTTAAAAAAGATTTTTCAAAAATTTTTGTGATATTGAAACGGAAGTGTTCATTCTATGAATGATTGATTAAAATATAGATACACTATACTGGAGATTAATATTGGAAATAGAGATTTATACAATACGAAAACCAGATAGATGATTCTCAAAATGACAAGAAACATAAATAAAAGAAGCGATACATATAACGAATTTCATTAAGCTTTCAATTAGTAGCCTAAACCATTACATGTATCACTCCTTAATTCAATAAATACGTTAGATTTTAGTACCCCACCCTCTTTGCGGCATATTCATGGTTCTAACATTATCGAGTTAGATAAAAGTATTCCAGCCGCTCATGGTTCTAACGTTCGAGAGTTAGATAAAAGATATAAGAAAATAGACGTTTTGAATGTAACAAGTTAAATATCAGCATTAAATAGCCAAATTATCAAAACACAAACAATTCATTGTCAATGGCTTAAAAAATAGCAACGAACTATTGTAATTCACAAACAAAGCATATTACAAAAAGAAATTCGCAATAAACAATACAGCCAACACCCACATTACAATCGAAACGTCTTTTAAACGTCCCGACAATGCTTTCAGGAATACAAACGAAAGAATTCCAAATACAACACCTTCGGCAATGCTATATGCAAACGGCATCATCACAATGGTAAGAAATGCCGGGATAGACTCGGTATAATCGTCGAAATTTATTTTGAGCACAGGCGACAACATAAACGAACCAACCAAAATAAGGGCAGGTGCGGTTGCAGCTCCGGGTACCATTAAGAATAAGGGAGCAAGAAACAAGGCCAGGAAAAACATACCGGCTGTGGTGAGCGAAGTAAGGCCGGTTTTGCCACCCTCGGCAACGCCCGAAGCACTTTCGACATAGGTTGTTACAGTACTGGTTCCCAATATTGAACCTACGGTGGTGCCAATTGCATCGGCAAATAGCGCCTGCTTAACTCGCGGTACGCGCCCTTCTTTATCGAGCATATTGGCTTTGGATGAAACACCCACCAAGGTTCCTACGGTATCGAACATATCGACAAAGAGGAAAGTAAACAGCACAATCAGCATGTCGAGCGTAAAAATTTGCGAGAAATCGAATTTAAAGAAAATAGGTTCGAGCGATGGCGGTGCCGACAAAACGCTCCCTTCGGGCCAAATGGTAATTCCCATCGGTATGCCAACAAGCGTTGCCACAAAAATACCAATAAGCAGGGCGCCACGCACCTTTAAAGCAAGCAACACCCCGGTAAGAATTAAACCGATGGCTGCCACCAGCACTGTGGGCGAACCCATATCGCCCAGTCCAACCAAAACCGAATCGTTGTTAACAATCAACCCGGCATTTTGCATGCCGATAAAAGCGATAAACAAACCAATACCCGCCGAAATGGCGTGTTTTAGATTTATTGGAATGGCATTTACAATTATTTCGCGAATATTAAACAATGTAAGCAGCAGAAATATAATTCCTTCGAGAAAAACAGCCGTTAAAGCAAACTCCCAACTGTAACCCATACCGAGCACAACAGTAAAGGCAAAGAAAGCATTCAGCCCCATACCCGGAGCCAGGGCAAAAGGCAGTTTAGCCCACAAGGCCATTACCAGGGTAGCCACCACCGCCGACAAAGCAGTAGCAGTAAAAAGTGCATTTTTATCCATGCCCGTTTCACTCAAAATATTGGGGTTAACCGCCAAAATGTAGGCCATGGTCATAAACGTGGTAATCCCGGCAACAACTTCGGTTTTAACCGACGTTTTATTCTTATCCAAATTGAAAAACTTTTTAAGCATACGATTTACTTTTTAATTAAACGTCCATTTGGCACCCACGGTTGGAAACACATTGAATCCGGGCATTGTACCAAAGTTATAGCTCAACTCCACTTCGGTACCCAGCGAAAATTTCTGGTTGAAATTATACCACAACTGGGGCTCGGTTATAAACACATAATTTGCCTCCTGAAAGTCAGCCACAAATCCATCGTTCGAAACAGTATGCTTTTCTTTCCAGAAATCGGCAAAACCGGTAAACGACACTTTGTTATTCAGCAAATGAAGATACCAAACAGCCGTAAGCTGAAAATTATGAGGCTCATCATTCTTCTGAATGTGCTTGTACATAGCTGAAAATGATACGCCTTTTGTAAAATCAGCAGCATTCCACGAATAGGTTCCTCCAAGCAAATAAGCATTGTTTATCGAGAAGCCTGTGCCTAAGCCTCCATTGTACTCAACATGAACCGAAATCGGGCCGTTCCATTTTTTCAACTCGCGGGCAATTTCCCAGTAAGCTTCGATGGGACCGTTGTCGCCGTAATTAAAATCGACAAAGAAAAATGTGCTTCCGTAAGCATCGGGTGCAAATTTTTCGATGGTTGAAGTTAGATAGTTCCGATCGGAACTAAAATCGTAATGCAACTGTAGGTTTTAAGATTTTGCCAGCACCGATACTACTACCAGCATCACAACTAAAGTAATTCGTTTCATTTAAAAATAATTTTAGGGCATCGGCAACATCTTAATCGTCCAAATAAGCCGAGTTAACCAATGCTTGTTCGTAAAATTCAGAATCGTGTATTTGGCTCGCAAAAATATTCGTTCTTTTTACTACAATATATGATCAATGACATGGTTTAGGTAATGATTTAGGGGAGTTATTTTTCGAAAACCCGAAACTACAATATTCAACATATCGGGGCTTAAAAGCTCCTCGTCGCTAAGGTTCATCATGGGCGAAAAGGATTTGTACCTCAACAAATCGATGTGTTCAAAATCTTTTGGAAAACCTTTGGGAGCTATTTTCAGCTTATCACCATCGAAAAGCGTAAACATCCGGATAAACGCTTCATCTTCTAATATTTCGAGCAAATCGTAAGGGTTTTGGTAAATATCGTTTCGTATGGCTTTAAGCCTTGGCGCGTCGGGCATAAAGAGACCGCCAGCAATGAAAGAAGCACCGGGTTGTATGTGAAAATAATACCCCGAATTGCCTCCTTTCCGTCCATCGCGGGCTATAAATGCGCCAAAATTGTTTTTATACGGAAGCTTGTCTTTTGAAAAACGCAAATCGCGAAAAATACGAAAAACACATTTTCGGGGATCCTGATATGGAATTTGTTGATCGAACGACCGGATTTCGTGAATCAGTAACTCGGTAATTTGCAAAAACTTTTGGCGCATTTCCTGATAATTTTCCCGGTTTGCATCAAACCATGCCTTGTTATTATTCGATTGAAGTGTTTCTAAAAAACGTAATATTTCTTTCATATTCGTAATATTTTCACGTTAAGCCTCTGATTTATTGAACCCATAAAAATTAAATCGACCATACTATAGTGAACATTAAAACTAAACAAAAAAGGCGATTTATAAACTTCATTTTGACAAACAAAGTTTTAACTTAGCACGAAACAATTACGCAATTATGAGTTTTTTAGTCGATTATCACATGCATACATCGTTTTCCGATGGTAGCGACACGTATCCCGCTTATCTCGAAAAAGCCCGAAAAAAAGACTTGGCAGAAATTGGCTTTACCGACCACATTACCCTGAATCCCGTCGATTGGAGTGTACAGGAAATTGATTACCCGGTGATGAAAGAAAACCTGAAAAGTTTATGCAACGATTTTTCGGAAGATGTGCAAGTACGTTTTGGCATTGAGGTTGACTATTTTGAAGGGCGTGAACTGGAACTGAAGCAGCTCATAGCCTATTTCCCAGCCGATTATGTTATTGGTTCGGTTCATTTTTTGGGCGACTGGAATTTCGATACCGATCGCTCGCTGTATGGCAAATGGCCCAACGATGTGCTGTACAAACGATATTTCAAACAGGTGCAAAATGCCGCTAAATCGGGTTTGTTCGACGTAATTGGGCATTTCGATTTAATAAAAAAACTGCAATGCTGGCCCGAACACGACCAAACGGAATTGTACGAAGAAACGCTAAAGATACTTAAAGAAGCCGATGTTGTTATGGAGCTCAACACCAGTGGCATTTATCGTCCATGCGGGGAATTTTTCCCTAACCGGAAAATACTGGAGATGGCCGCAAAAATTGGCGTGCCGCTAACCCTTGGTTCCGATGCCCATAAACCTGAACAGGTAGCCCGCCATTTCGACCAGGCCGTAGAACTTCTGAAAGAAACAGGCTATACACGCATCACCCGCTTCAGAAACCGCCAGCGAGGCGAAATTCTGCTTTAAATTTTATGGATAACTGAGAGCAAGGTGTCGGCTTTAATTTCGGTTTCGTCCCACTCATCGGAAGCAACCGAATCGGAAGTAATACCGGCACCTACGTACAACACCAGCCTATCGGGCAGAATTTGCATACACCTGAGATTTACATACAGCAACATACGCTCTTCGATATTTACCGGACCGAGATAGCCCGAATAATAGCGCCGGTTGTGCTTTTCGGTTCTTAGTAAATAACTCATCGCCTCTTCTTTAGGTATTCCACATACCGCCGATGTAGGGTGCAACTCGGATAGCACATTTCCTATTTGCCCATTTACAACATGTAAATCGAGCGTAAAATCGGTACGCAGGTGAACCAAATTTCCGGCTTTTTTTGTGTATGGCCCCACTTTCGAATAGCTGGTAATTCGAAATTTATTTAATGCTTTCTGAATGTAACTGGTTACCAGCTCCTGCTCAACCCGTTCTTTTGTGCTCCAATTGTGCAAGTTCAGATTTTCGGAGCTATAGCGCCGTGTGGCCGCAAGCGAAACGGTACTTAACTCGGTTTTGTTCGAGCACATCAGCGGCTCGGGCGTTGCGCCCATCCATAGTTGCGAGCCGGCGTTAACCAGGTAAACAAAAGCATTGGAATACGAAGCCGTTAGCACCTGGAATATTTCGGTAAGCCGGTGCCGGTAACTTCGTTCAATCACTTTAATACGCGAAAGCACTACTTTCTCGAAACGACCCTCGCAAATCTGCGATTTGATATTTTCAACCTGTAACATGAAATCTTTCCGGGCAACCACACCGTTGCTGAAATCGGTCTGCTGAAGAGGAACAGGTTGGAGCAATTCAAGCTCTTTAAAATCGGTATAATCAGCACTGATGTAATCGAAATCGGCGTGGATAAAAAGCGAACAATCGGTTTTGGATAAGGTGAACGGAGCCAGTAAAAAACCTTTACGCGACAAAAGTTTATCGTTTATCTCGCACGATTCAACGCTCGTAGTTTTCTGAACAACAAGACGTACGGCATCGTTATGCGGTAAGCGATAGGCCGCAAATTGAAGGTTTTTATCGATACATAGCTGAATTGCCTGAAAAAAATCCATTGCGCGTTACTCTTCTTTTTTCGGAACTATTGCATTGGTAACACGCGCCACTGAAATTAGTTTACCCGAGTCGTCTTTTATTTCGACATTCCACACGTGCGTGGCCTGACCTTTATGTATAATTGTTGCCTTTGCATGCACTTTACCCTGCCGCACCGACGAAATATGGCTGGCCGATACGCTCATGCCAAATACATTAAATTTTTCGGGATCGATTAGGAGCAACGAAGCACCACTCCCCACTGTTTCGGCCAGTGCCAGCGAAGCACCTCCATGCAGATACCCCATGGGCTGAACCGTACGTTCATCCACACTCATGCTGGCCTCAAGCGTTTCGTTTTGAAAACCTGTAAACACAATTCCAAGATGCCCAATTAGCGTCTTTTCGCAAATTTTATTTATCTCCGATAAGTTCATCTGATATGGTTTTAAGCCAAACATACAAAAATAATATTCATTTGAAGAACCTGTTGCATGGCTTACGTCAAAGTATGCATGAAATATTTTTTTAGCAATTTTTACTCCTTAAATATAGCGTCCTATACGAACAAAACAAAGCCCGGATTTCGCATCTGTGCAAACGCAATCCGGGCATTTCGTAAACGCACTTTGTGTACCTTGGGTTATTCTACTATTTTTATCTCGTAAGTAAGTTCAATGGCCTTTTTGTAAACTGCCGAAACGCCGCAGTACTTATCCTGTGATAGCTCGATGGCCTTTTTTAGTTTTGCTTCGGGCAAATTGGAACCTTTAAATTCATAAATGATATGCATTTTATTGTACTGTTTTGGTTCTTCTTCGGTAACATTGGCATCTACTCGCACGTTAAATTCTTCCGGTTCAATTTTCATTTTACGTAAAATCATAATCACATCCATTCCGGTGCAACCCGCCAACGAGGTAAGCATTAAGACTTTTGGGCGAGGCCCCTTGTTGTGCCCTCCCGATTCTTCGGATGCATCGAGCGTAAGCTTGTGTCCAAACAACTCGGTTTCAAATTCCATATCGCCTTTCCAGCTAAGTAATGTTTCCTGTTTCATAGGTATGTTTATTTGTTTTCTCCACAAAGAAAAGGGTTTCAGCAAAAAGACACTGTAACCTAAATCACACATCGGCTTTTCAATTTAATGCTGCCATAAAAAACGACATCCGATATTGTTATTTTTAAAACAAAAAACAGCTTCGCAGGTTTATACAATAGAGCAAATATTTGATTTTTTTGAACGTTTAGTTTCAATTTTCAACATAAGATTATATCTTAGAAAACTTTTTCCCTCTTAACAATAATTTGGTTTTACATGATTTCACTGAATCATATTTTAACACTAAAAAGTTATGAGAAATTCGCTTTATACCCCCACTCCGGAAGAAACCGACTTATCGGGTTTTAATTTTTTTAAACATCTGAACGATACCGAAATTGGCAAATTGAATTACGACAAAACATGCCAGTTATATAAAAAAGGAAGCATCATTTATCGCGAGGGAACCCGCTTAACCGGTTTTTACTGTATAACACGAGGCATTTTAAAAATATACAAAACCGGCATCGATGGCAAAGAGCAGATTATTCGCTTTGTAAAGGCCGGCGATATTATTGCTTTTCGCTCGCTGCTAAGCCAGGAACTAGCCTGCACCACTGCAAAAGTAATCGACGATGCCGTACTTTGCCATATTCCATATCCTACATTACTATTCATGCTTCAGAATAACTGGAAGTTTTCACATTGGATGATACAAATTCTTTGTCGTGAATTACGCGAAGCCAACGACTATATAACCGATATTGCCCAAAAAACCGTTCGCGAACGTTTGGCCGAAGTATTGTTATTGCTGAAAGACAGTTTCGATGTTGATGAAAATAATGTATTGCAAATTGCATTAACCCGCGAAGAGCTGGCAAACATGGTTGGCACAGCCACCGAATCGGTTATCCGATTGCTGTCGGAGTTTAAGCAGGATGAGTTAATTGAGCTAAAAGGAAGAAAAATTCGTTTTCTGAATATTCCAACCCTCCGAAGAATGGCCAGCATCTAACTATTTCGCAATCCAGTCTTCGGGGTTTAGTTTTACATTTTCGCGCCATACCTGGAACTTCAGTATGGTTTTATCGTCATCATCCTTATCGACAAAGATAAGGCCGATGTCTTGTTTTACATCAAGCTCGTCACCTTGTTTTACATAAACCTCGGCCAGGTTTGAATATACACTGATGTATTCGCCATGCCTTATAATTACTGCGGTATTACCACCCGGTACAGCAAATACACGACTAACCGTTCCTTTAAAAATTGAACGGGCTTTTTCACCCGGACGAGTAGTAATGTCGACCCCATTATTATTTACAATTATATTCTTCAAAACCGGGTGAGCATGTTCACCAAAACGATCGGTAATGATTCCGTTTTCGGTAGGCCATGGGAAACGCCCCTTGTTCTTGGCAAAATTATCAGATGTAAGTTGATATTCAGGCGTTTTGGTCATTTCGCGGCTTTTGCGTGCTTCTTCCTCAATAATACGTTGAATTTCTTTATCCAAACGTTGAGCAATTGTTTGTTGATATTGCAGATGCTCTTTAAGCTCGCGTTGCCGTTTCTGTAGTTGGCTGTATGTAGCATTTTGCTCCTTCTTACTGTTTTTGAGCAACGAAATTTCCTGCATTTGCTGCACCAATACCTCTTGTTTCTCTTCGCGCTGTTCGTTTAACTCCATATTTTTTTGTTGAAGCACCAATTGTAAAGCCTCAATTTGTTCAAGTTGCTTTTGCCGGTGTTGGGTCATTTGCCTGATATACAGCAAACGCTTGTAGGCCTGGTTAAAAGTCTCACTCGAGAGTAGAAAAACCAGCCGGTTATAGTCTCCACGTTTTCGGTAAGCTTGCTGAATCATTCGTGCATAGTCGCGCCTTATTTTTTCAAGGTCGCTGTTCATCATTTGTATTACACTCCGGTTTTCGTCAATCGACGATTGCAGCAGGTTAATTTGGGTATTGTAATCCCGAATGAGTTCTTCCTGAAGTTTAATTTGCTCGTTAATTAACGCCAGACGGTTAATGGTGGCCTTACTGGTTTTCCCGGTTTTTTCGAGCAAACGGTTGGTGTATTCAATTTCTTTTTGTGTTTTGTCTTTTTTCTCGCGCAATTCATTAAGTGTTTGTCCGTTAAGCGATATAACAACAAACAAAAACATGCATACCGATATGTATAGTTTCTTCTTCATTTAATTACGCGAAAACTTCATTTCATCATATCTCGAAGGAATATTCAAATCAAAATCACGGGCTTTGTTTACATTTAAACGACTCATTTTCATTCCCAGGCTCAGACGTCCCATTGCTGTATCGACAATTACACTAGCTGTTTGTGGGAAAAAACTTCGGCCTACCTTTCGGTAATTATCGTACAATACCGTAATATCTTGCTTGTTTTGTCCATCACGTATCAGCAACTTTCGAACAACAAAGGTTTTTGGGTCAATCCAGGCCGAATAACTCATCATTGTTGTACTGTCAATAGCTACATGGTTTTGAGTATTAAGCAAGGCATCGTCGGGTAACAAAGGATAAAAAAAACTGTTGATGCGATACATTGAACTATCGATGTCTGACTTTAATTCGCTGCTGAGTAGCAATTTACGAATAAACGAAGTAGCATCGGCAGTAAAAAGTGCCTGAAGCACCTCATATTCGAGATTAAAACCCAGAAAATACCTCAAAACACCTACATCGTCTCGAATGTAGCTTCGATCGATGTAATTCACCATTTTCAGGCTGTCGGGCGACATGTATGCCCGGGCCAGCGGCATATTCATTTTACGAACCGTAACTAGTGCCTGTTTATCTTTATCAATACGTATTTGGCCGCTAAACGAATTTTTTGTTTCGCCATCGTCAACTACTATTGACGCCCTGTCAATTTGATAGCTGCGATATTTTGGCGCTTCGCGGTTTACCTTTCGCAAAACACGAGCTGCATCCATAGGCTTAATCACTTCGTTGGTGGTTTTCAACGCTGTGCTACACGACGAAACCAATAGCACAAACACCAATACAAATCCCCATTTCCTCTTCCTAATATGAATCTTACCCGGCATTATTATTTTTCCTCTTCGATGTAACGTTTTTGCTCAATTTTTTTCTTCAACAACTCAGAGCTGCTACCCATTTCGAGCGCCTTTTCCCAATATTTTACAGCATTTTCTACATCGTCCAGTTTGTAATGTATATCGCCATAATGTTCTACACATACCTCACTTTCGTCGGCTCCGTTTTGCATAGCCGTATCCATATAAAACTTAGCCAGCCGATATTCGCCCTTTTTAAATAAAACCCAGGCATGCGTATCGAGATAAGTTGCATTATCGGGATGAGCCTGAATAACTTTAGCACTCATCACCTCGGCCTTCTCAAGTTCGATGCCTAATTCTGAAAGGTAATACGCATAATTGTTTAAAGCCATATAATTTTCGGGGTCGGCTTCAATAGCTTTATCAAAAGCCGAAAAAGCTTTATCCTTTTCATCGAGGTTATAATATGCTTCGGCACGGTACATTTCGAACTGGCTTTCCATTTGTTTATTATCGGTAACATAAAGCTGACCATTTTCGAGTGTTTTTAGCACTTTTGGATAATCCTTAAGCTGAAGATTTGCTACCGCATTTAGCACATAAAGCAATGGCTGTGAGGGAAATAACAAAAGAGCCTTTTGGCTATGTTTGGCCATGCTTTCAAAATCAAGCAACTGGTTATCAATCATTAGCAACTGCTCCCATAAACGGTAATTATCGGAACTGATGTCTAGTGCATTGAGCATATATTCACGCGCCTCACTTCCTCGTTCTTGCTGAACCAGATAGTCGGCCATAATGCTGTAACTTCGGGCATCTTCAGGATGAGCTTTTATTATCAGGTTAATAAGTTCTTCGAAATCCGAATCATCCATTTTTATTTCATCGGGGGCATTAAGCAACATCAGGTAAAGCTGAATCTTGGTTTCAATGGCCACTTCGGCATTTGAAAAACCTTTTCGGGCATGGTCGTAACCTTTCTCAATTTCGTTGTTTTGCAAGTAAAATGAGGCCAGCGAAAAGTGTACAAATCCGTTCGATGGATTCATATCGAGTACTTTATGATAATGCTCAAGCGCCTCATCCATCTTTCCATCCTCCTTATACATATCGGCCAATATACCATGATATTCAGGAATGTCGGGGAATGCTTCAATTAATTTTTGAATTTCGGAATACGCTTTTTTGTTGTCGCCCATTTCGCGGTACAATTGCTGCCGGGCCAGTGCAATTTGCTCGTTATAGCCTACTACCCGCTCCATTTCGTTGTATGCATCAATTGCCCTTTGTGGCTGATCCGACGATGCCATTAATAAAGCATTCCGGTACAAATAATCAACATTGTTCGGATCGTCTTTCAATAAGATGGCATAAATATCGCCGGCTTTTGAATACTCGTTGTTGTTTTGATAAATCTGTGCCAGCAAGATTTTATACCACCGATTTTCAGGTTCGATTTGTATGGCACGCTCAAGTAATAATTTAGCGCTTACCACTTCTCCTTTTGCGGCATAAATTCCAGCCAGTTCGTACAACGAAGCAGCCGATTGCGGATTAATATCGAGACAACTATTCAGGTATTGAACGGCCAAATCATGGTTGCCCAGCATTTTTTGTTTCAAGCCTTCGATAAACAAAAATTCGAACTCGATTCGTTTATCCTCTGAAAGTTCCGGCCCTAAATCGGCTTGTTTCTCTTCGTCCTTACTTCCGGTATTTGCAACCTGCTTTGATGTACTACATGCCATCAACACCATAGCCAACAACGATATAAGTACGTATTTTTTTATGGTCATTATTGTTCTCGTTAATGTTTGCCGGTATGGCCAAAACCACCTTCACCCCGTACCGATTCTTCTAATATTTCTACCTCGTTCCATTCAGCATGCTCATGCCGCGCAA
This sequence comes from Prolixibacteraceae bacterium, assembly GCA_016930365.1. GTDB lineage: Bacteria > Bacteroidota > Bacteroidia > Bacteroidales > Prolixibacteraceae > Roseimarinus. Next base: position 28,595 of record JAFGGY010000124.1, read on the forward strand.
TAACCATCTGGCAAATGCGCTCGCCAGGTTTAATGGTATATTCGTCGTTCGACAGGTTGACAAGAATAATACCAATTTCGCCCCGGTAATCGGCATCGATGGTTCCGGGCGAGTTGAGTACCGAAATACCGTGTTTCAGAGCCATGCCACTTCGGGGACGAATCTGGGCTTCGAAACCTTCGGGCAACTCAATAAACAAGCCGGTTAGTACCAAGGTTCTTTCAAGCGGTTTAAGAACAACATCCGCTTCGAGTAAGGCACGAATATCCATTCCGGCCGATAAAGCAGTGCTGTATTCGGGCAACGGATTATTTGATTTATTGATTATTTTAACGCTTATTTTCTGCATCGTTCTGTCTGTTTGTTTAAAATCTGCTAAGATATATAATCTATCGACAAAATCGAAAAGCTCATTTTACGAATAAACCCTGTGCATATACAAAATCAGTTAACCAAAGGGGTAAAAGCATCTTCGATATGGTTCAACTCGTACTTATTTTCGCCAAACCATTTAATAGCAACTACATCGAAACGGGTTTCAAAATCGATATTTTTCTCTTCGATATAGGCTTCGGCAGCATTCACCAGGAAACGAATTTTCCGGTCGGAAATGGTTTCGCGGGGTTCTTCGTATATAGCCGCACTGCGTGTTTTCACCTCAACGATAACTAAAACATTCTTAATCCGTGCAATGATGTCTATCTCAGCATGGTCGTATCGCCAGTTTCGTTCCAGAATTTTATAGCCTTTTTGTACTAAATGAAGGAAGGCCAGCTCTTCGCCTTTTTGGCCTAAATCGTTATGCTGTGCCATAATGTTACTTTTGAGTGAATTTTGTTCCTTGTTCCGACACTTCCAGTTTTGCCACGCAGCCGGTCTTCAGTGCGAAATTATCGGGCTGATGGCCAATGGGAAAATCGAAGGCTACCGGGAATTGATATTCTTTTACCGCGTCGAGTATAATTTGCTGTAAGGTATAACCATACGGGGTTTCGTTGTCGAGCAAACCTGAAAAACCACCTACAATAAGCCCTTTCAGCCCCGACAAAACACCACCGGTTTTCAGGTTCATCATCATTCGGTCGATATGGTAATAATATTCAGCCAGGTCTTCGATAAAAAGAATTTTTCCACGAGTATCGATATCGAAAGGCGTTCCTCTTAAACTAAACAATATTGACAGGTTTCCACCAACCAGTTCGGCTTCGGCGCTGCCTTCGATATTGTATTGCGATGCCGGTGCTGTGTATTGGTTTTCGCCTCCGGCAAGGGCATTTAACAGGGTGCGAAAGCTATTGCTTGCCTGCCCGCTTTCGACAAAATACTTAGGCATTACACCATGCAGCGAGGCTATTCGCTTGGTGTTTAATGCCAAATGCAACACCGTTACATCGCTAAAGCCGATAATCCATTTTGGATGGGTTTCGAACTTTTTCCAATCGAGTTGCTGCAAGGTTCTCAGGGTTCCATATCCACCACGCGAACAAAGAATTGCCTTTACCCGTTTGTCGTCCATCATTTGCTGTAAATCGGCTGTCCGAAGGGCATCGTGGCCGGCAAACTGATGATTTTTTGCAAAAACGCTTGCTCCGAGACAAACTTCAAACCCCACATTTTGAAGCAATTCGACAGCCGGCATTACAGCATCCCTTTCAATTTTCGAAGCGGTTGACACAATGCCAATGGTATCGCCGGGTTTCAAATAAGGAGGTATCAACATAGCTTTCAGTTTTGATAAGCGTGAACAACAAAGGTAATAATAGGAACAAAAAAAAGACTGCCAAAGGCAGCCTTTCATGTATCAGAGTAATAAATTATTTATCGGGTGCTTACCCACACGTTCGATCCGGGATGCCCCGAGCGGTATGCACGCATTGCATCGATAGCTTCGTTCCGGTCGAAATACGAATCGATTACGACTCGAAACAGGCCATCGTTGTTTTGAATAATTTCGGCATTAAAACCTTTTTGAATCAGCCCCGTTTGCATCTCATGCGCGTTTGTTTGGCTGCTAAAACTTCCACCAACCAGAATGTAAGGCGCAGTTTGTTCTGCCTCATCAAAGTTGGTCGATTTAATTTTGGCTTCGTCGTTTTCGACCACACCTGCCGACTGTGTCAGAAGCAGAATGGGATTAACATTTGACGATTGCAGCGATGGATTGTCGTTTCGCAGTGGGTAGAGTGACAAGCCAAGAAGCAAGGCAATGCCGGCCGCTATTTTAATTGCTTCGCGACGTCGGGTTACAGTATTCGAAACCCGATAAGGTTTTGCTACCTTCGTTGCTGATTCGAGAGTGGTATTTATTGAATAAGTGAATGGCTGCAATCCATACGAGGAAGCCATTTCGAAACCCGGCACGGCATTAAATACCATGGCTCCCGAACGTTCGAGATGAAAAGCGCCTACCGATGAAATTCGTACCGACTGGCCACTATTTAAGGTCTGAAAAACGCCATCGACAAAAAGTTCTACGGCATTTTCGGCCTGTTGGTACGAGCATTTTTCGTTAACGGCAATATACCGAACCAACAAACCATCGTTATTTTTAATATTGGCATTGAAAACAAGCTCTTTGGCAGGAGGTGTAAAAATTCCGCTGCCAGAATCGCAAACCGAAGGTTTATAATTGGATATAAAAGCTCCAAAACCCGGCACTACAACACATTCGTGAAATTTCAACAAGAATGATATATGCTTTCCAAAGTCCATAGTTTCGATTAAATTATTGTTCAAAAATAGCCATTTTAAATGCCGCGTCAAAACTTATTTATCAACAGAAACCCGAAATTGTTAATAACTCAGAACTGTCAGAACTACAACGCCGGGAATAATGTACTAATAGTCATTCAATTCTGAAAAATCTCTTCTTAACCATAAAATGAAAAGGCTAAACAAACACGACACCTCTATATTTTAGCAGCAAACTCCAAATACAGCATGCTGCGACTTAAAATATTCGAATATTTAAGCATTTAAGTCGTTTATTCTCTGATATTTGTATTTTTATGCGTTTATTCATTCTAAATAAGCTTCATTCCACATAATTTAACTTTGGCATGCAACAGTCGATTTCAAATAATGGTAGGTTTGTGCTTCACTAATTCAATAATTTTACATAATGAAGGGAATACAACTTGGAGGATTGAACATTCGGGTACCGATAATACAGGGCGGAATGGGAGTAGGCATATCGTTGTCGGGGCTGGCTGCAGCCGTGGCAAACGAAGGTGGAGTTGGCGTAATATCGTGTGCCGGCTTAGGATTACTTTACAAACAAAAATCGAAAGACTACATACAGGCCAGCATTGACGGGCTGAAAGAAGAAATACGCAAGGCTCGCGCTAAAACCCGTGGGGTAATTGGTGTAAATATAATGGGTGCCTTAACCAATTTCGAAGATATGGTTCGTACAACCATAGCCGAAAAAGCCGATATTATATTTGCCGGAGCCGGACTTCCACTTAACTTACCATCGTTTTTACAAGCCGATAGCGTAACCAAACTGGTTCCAATTGTCTCGTCGGGTAAGGCAGCCCGCTTAATTTGCACCAAATGGAAAGCCGCGTTTGATTATCTGCCCGATGCTTTTGTGGTTGAGGGGCCAAAAGCCGGTGGGCATCTGGGGTTTAAACGCGAACAAATCGACAACGAGGCTTACTCGCTGGAGCAAATTGTACCCGATGTCGTTAATGAAGTACGACTATTCGAAGAGAAATACGGCAAAGAAATTCCGGTTATTGCAGCCGGCGGTTTGTACGACGGCGCCGACGTTTATAATATTATGAAACTAGGGGCTAAAGGAGTACAGCTGGGCAGTCGTTTTGTTACCACTACCGAATGCGATGCGTCCGACACGTTTAAACAACGCTACATAACAGGCAACGAATCGGATATTGAAATTATCCAGAGCCCGGTAGGCATGCCGGGGCGTGCTTTTGGAGGTTCGTTTATCGAAAAAGTGAAGCAAGGATTAAAAGTGCCTAAAAAATGTCCGTTCCACTGTATAAAGAGTTGCGATATCAGCAAAAGTCCGTACTGTATCATGACGGCCTTATACAATGCGGCCAAAGGGAATATGAAATCGGGATTTTCGTTTGCCGGCAGCAACGCGTTTAAAGCATCGAAAATTTCGTCGGTAAACGAAGTCTTTACCGAGCTTATCGATGGGTTTAAGCAAAAACGCGACGAAGTAGAGGGACGACTCAGAGAAGCACTTGGGAACCTCTAAAATAATGAACACCTCAGTTCGGTAAAAGGAAATAATTTCCGGACTATCTATAGACGCTCAATTTTCAAATCATACCTGCCCAACAAACCCGGCAAACCATGAATTGAAAATTGAGCTTTTTTTACCCTGTTCCTATCCGGATCAATCGAAAAATTATACGAAGTACGAAAGTCAGCTTTTTCAATAATAGTACGGTCAAAAATGGCTCTTGACAGGTCGCAATTATCGAACAGAGCATTATTTAAATCGCACATCGTAAAATCAACCTCATGCAACTGTGTATTCCTAAAAACAGTTTTTTTCATTCTCATTTTCAAGAACGATGAATGATTTAACCGGCAATTTTCAAATCGGAACGAAAGACCAAATTCGTTGCAATTTTCAAAACGAAGCCCCAGCATTTTACAATCTGTAAATTTAACTCCCTGGAAAAACGTATTTGCCAACATTGCCATACTCAGATTACAAGCCCTAAACTGGCAATTTATAAACTTGAAATCCGAAAGATTGGCATCTGAAAAATCGCTGTTAAGAAACTGACAATCTTCATACTCGCCTTTCTCAATCGGGTTGAGAATAAAATCGCACTTTTCAATTACTTTATCTTCGAAATAGACCTGTTCCATGATTGTTTGCGTTTGTTGTCGTTTTAGAGATATTTGCAATATCGTTTTCGGGCATCTAAACAAACAATGTTTGCTTAGATGGACAATTCAAATATAGCCTTAAGCCAGGTAGCCGTTAATTATCTGGCAATATTAATCCTTGCTGAACAGTTTTTCAAATAAATACAGCAATATCTTGTGCGAATAATTTTGTGAAAAACGATCTATCAGAAAAAGCAGTTAAGAAAAGCGGTATTAAAAAGCAAAATTAAGGCATCAGGCGCACAATATCCCATTTAGCAAAATGTTTCACAAATAAAATGCGATCGTGCAAACGGTGTTCACCCCCCTGCCAAAACTCCAAACGATTTGGCTTTATCAGGTAGCCACCCCAGTAATCGGGACGCTCGATATTCTGCTCTTCCCATTTCTTTTTCTCGTTACGCCACATTTGTTCCAGCTCTTGCCGCCCCGAGACTTCGGCACTCTGATTCGACATTATTGCACTAACCTGGCTTTCGAATGGCCGCGAAGCAAAATAAGCATCGCTGGTTTCAGCATCGGTTTTATGCACCGTACCTTCAATTTTAACTTGCCGTTCAAGACCAGGCCAGAAGAAATGTGCTGCAATCTTATTATTAACCGACAAATCTTTTCCTTTACGGCTTCGGTAATTGGTAAAAAAAACTAATCCTTCGGGCTTAATATACTTAAGTAAAACTACGCGCATTGAGGGCTGCCCCTCGGTATTGGCTGTAGCAATAGTCATAGCAGTATGCTCGCAACACCCCGCATCATCGGCTTCTTTAATCCATTTCTCAAGTTGTAAAAGCGGGTTACGCTCTACGGTGTGCTTATTCAACTTTTGCTTATCATATTCTCTCCGTACTCCCGACAAATCCATAACGCTTCGTTTTTAGTTAAAACAACGAAACAGCTATAGAGTTTAAGGATGAAAGCTAAATTTGACGGCTTTGCATAGTAATAAGACAGAAAAACAGAATGGAAATAAGGACATTGAAAAAGACCTAACTACTTAATTGTTCAGAAAAAGCTTTCTGAAAATAATCCAACCAGCAATTAGAAGGAATAATCCTGCAATATAAACATAAGGAAATGGCACTGTAGAACTCTCTCCATATAAGTTCATTACAACATTTACACCAGGAAAACCTATTGACGTAAATGTTGTTGGTTCAGAAATGGCACAATCGCCTGCAGATAAATATGATGGTGAAGATTCTCCGGAATTATTAGAACCAATAAAGAAACTGTTTCCTATACTTTGTCCATCAGGCGTAAATATTTCTACAACAAGTATTTTTTCCGAAGTTACCAAAACTGGTTCGGTAAGTTGCATTTCGAATAAGGAAAGAGTCTGATCGGATACGGAAAAAGTTTCGGTATAAAGTAGAGTAAGGTTTGACCAGTTGAAGCTACCATCTAAAGTGTAGAAATTAGCAACTATTGGTTGGCTACCCGAAGAACCTGAAGCAGTTTCTATCCCAATTTCTAAACGGTTAATTAAAAAGTTGGATGTAATACTAAAGTCATTTGCCAGATCAAAAATTCTAAAATACGAATTATCTGCATGAAGATTACCAGCATTGCAAGAAACCGAATTGGCTGACATAATCACATTACTCGGAGAATGCGTTATTTGTATTTCTCCTGGATCTGAAAGTTGCTGATTTATACTTGATGTTGCACCAGGTGCAAGACCCGATTTTTGAAAAGAGTGCTGTGCTTGACTGGTGAAAAAACTAAATATACAGAATAATGCTAAAAGAGATATTGATTTCATAGTTTAAAGATGTTAGTTTAATTAAATGCAAATTTAATAAAAAATTCTATTCCCGAATTATTTTTATTAACCCCGATGCCCCGAGTTTTATTATCGATGATGGGACACGATCTATCGTTTCCGACTGGCGATAGTGCACCGTGTAATCGACTTTCGATTTGATTTGCTCATCAATATCATCGAAACATTGTGGGCAAGGTTGCTGGCTTAAATTGGCCGAAGTTGAAACAATGGGTTTCCGAAAGCGTTGCAACAACTGTTGCGTAAATGCTTCGTTTGTTATTCGAATTCCAATGCTACCGTCGGGGGCAATAAGGTTTGATGCAAGGTTTTTTGCCTTATCGTAAATAATGGTCGTAGGCTTTTCGGCATAATCAATAATATCCCAGGCTACCTCCGGAATTTCTTCAACATACTGAGGAAGAAAATTGGGATTTTCGAGCAAAATCAGCATACTTTTGCCGGCTTCGCGCTGTTTTATGTCAAAAACGCGCTGAACGGCATCCCTGTTGGTGGCGTCGCAACCAATACCCCAAACCGTATCGCCTGGATAAAGAATTACACCACCAGACCGGAGAACTTCCAGCGCGTTTTTGATATCATCGTTAAAATTGGCCATAAACTATTTAAACGAATCGAGACCCTTAAAATCGAGCGTCGCAAAATAATCGTCGAGGGTTTCGGCACGGCGTATTTGCACCACTTCGCCATTTTCGCGCAAAAGCAACTCGGCCGAACGCAATTTTCCATTGTAGTTAAAACCCATCGAATGGCCATGTGCGCCGGTATCGTGAATCACCACCAGGTCGTCCACTTCAATCTCGGGCAATAAACGGTTAATTGCAAACTTATCGTTGTTTTCGCACAACGATCCGGTTACATCGTACAGCATATTGTGTGGCTGTTCTTCCTTACCCGGTACGCTAATATGATGATAAGCCTTGTACATGGCCGGTCGCATCAGGTTGTGCATGCTGGCATCGAGGCCAACGTACTTTTTATACGTTTCTTTAAAATGAAGCACACGAGCTACCAGGTATCCAAACGGACCGGTAATGGCACGCCCCGATTCAAAAAATATTTTCATAGGAGCCAAACCGTTGGCTGCAATATATTTTTCGTACAAATCTTTGATTCCGGCACTTACCCGCTGCATGTCAACCGGCTTGTGCTCGCGTTTGTAAGGTATTCCGATTCCTCCACCTAAATTGGCAAACTCGAACTTTATACCCAGTTCCTTATGTATATCGACGATGGTGTCAAAAATAATATCGGCTGTTTCGACAAAATAATCGGCATCGAGTTCGTTCGAAGCAACCATAGTGTGAATTCCGAAGCGCTTAACCCCTTTTTCTTTTAGTTTTTTATATCCTTCGAAAAGCTGTTCGCGGGTGAAACCGTATTTCGATTCCTCGGGATTTCCGATGATAGCGTTTCCGCCTTTCAGTGCACCGGGATTGTAGCGAAAGCATACCAACTCAGGAATGCCTACATGCTTTTCGATGTAATCGATATGACTGATATCATCGAGGTTGATGATAGCGCCCAGCTCAATTGCTTTTTGATATTCTTCGGCAGGTGTATCATTCGATGTAAACATAATTTCATCGCCACTCATACCCACTTTTTCGGCCAGAACCAATTCGGCCAACGAGCTGCAATCGGCTCCAAAACCTTTTTCATGTAAAATTTTCATGATATAGGGATTGGGCAATGCTTTAACCGCGAAATATTCTTTAAACCCAGAGTTCCAGCTGAAACTACCGGTAAAATATTCGGCATATTCTTTTATCCCCTTTTCATCGTAAATATGAAAAGGCGTTGGATACGTTTGTACGATTTCGTCTAATTTCTCTTTACTAAATGGTAACACTTTCTTCTCCATATACCTTGTATGTATTTTGATTCAGAATGCTAAATTACAATTTTACTTTGTTTATTTAGAAATGGTCTTAAAAAGCTACGCCAATCGGTCAAGAATTAAGATTAATTAAATACGCTGTTCGACATGCGTATTTCGAAGGCTTAACAATCAGTTAATCAACAGCACTATTATTTTTGTATCTTTGCAGGTTACAAATTCAAAGTTGAGAATATTTATTAATTAAATAGATTTATATGGCATTAATTAACGAGAATTACCTGAAACTACAAGCAGGATATCTTTTTCCGGAAATTGGACGCAGAGTGAAAGAATTTACGGATGCTAATCCCAACAAAAAAGTGATTAAAATGGGTATTGGCGATGTAACCCAACCTCTGGCTCCTTCTATTGTGAAAGCGTTTCACGAGGGAGTTGAGGAAATGGCCAGCGCCGAATCGTTCAAAGGGTACGGCCCCGAGCAGGGTTATCCTTTCCTTCGCGAAGCCATTGCCGAAAACGATTACAAAGCCAACGGCGTAAATACCATAAAGGCCGACGACATATTTATCTCCGACGGTTCGAAGTGCGACACCGGAAATATACAGGAGATTTTTGGCAACGACAACATCATTGCCGTTACCGACCCGGTGTACCCGGTATATGTTGACACAACCGTTATGGCCGGGAAAACCGGAAAAATTAACGACATTGGCCACTACAAGGGGATTGTTTACATGCCCTGCAACGAAGCCAACAATTTTGTACCTGCCTTACCCAACGAAAAGGCTGATTTAATTTTTCTTTGCTACCCTAACAACCCCACCGGCACCGTAGCAACTAAAGATGAGTTGAAAAAATGGGTTGATTACGCGCTTCAAAACAAGTGCATCATTCTGTACGATGCAGCTTACCAGGCTTTTATTACCGAGGACAACATCCCACATTCGATATACGAAATTGAAGGAGCCGAAAAATGTGCCATCGAATTTCGCAGTTTCTCCAAAACAGCCGGATTTACCGGTACGCGTTGTGCGTTTACGGTAATACCCGAAACACTGGTTGCTTACGACCACGAAGGCAATACACACAAAGTAAAAACACTGTGGAATCGCCGCCAGTCAACCAAATTTAATGGCGTATCGTACCCGGTACAAAAGGCCGCAGCCGCTACTTATACGCCCGAAGGCAAAAAAGAAGTAGCCGATACCATTTCGTACTACCTCGAAAATGCCCGCATTATGCGCGAAAACCTTGAAACTGCCGGTTACAACGTATTTGGCGGTGTGAATGCACCGTATGTTTGGGTAAAAACGAAAAACAACATGAGTTCGTGGGATTTCTTCGACAAAGTACTGAATGAAGCCAATGTAGTTGGAACTCCGGGATCGGGTTTTGGTCCCTCGGGCGAAGGTTACTTCCGCTTTTCGGCTTTTGCCGACAGGGAGAACGTAATTGAAGCAATGAACCGAATTAAGAATCTTTCATACGATTAAATTGTTTGTTTTTATGGTATCGTATAGCCTGCCCCGATTTTTCGGGGGAACTCGCATGAATTTAATCATTGCCTTGTATGTAAGTATTTTACATGCTTGTTTCATAAACACATTTGAACCAAATTGCTTGTAAAAAAGGACAGATAAAATTTTATCTGTCCTTTTTTATGACAAAAAAAAACTGTTACAATGCAACAGTTTTCTTTTTGGTGGTGCCACCTGGAATTGAACCAGGGACACACGGATTTTCAGTCCGTTGCTCTACCAACTGAGCTATGGCACCAATTGTTGGTAAATGTGGCGCAAAAATAAGTGTTTTTTCTAAAACCACAAACGGATTTTCGCCCAAGTGTTTATATTGAACGGGTCTAAATAAACAACTATATTTCCCAGCTACGCCGAATCAAACTACCACGTTTTTCATCATTCTCAATACGCAAATGAATGTCGATTTCCTGCTGCATTTCTTCAACATGCGATATTACACCTACCACACGGTTTTCGTTACGCAGGGATTTCAAGGTGTCGAATACCACTTCAAGCGATTCTTTGTCGAGCGAACCAAAACCCTCGTCGAGAAAGAAAAAGTTCTGGTTCGATTCGGTTATTTTCTGAATGTTATCGGCCAGCGACAAGGCCAGCGACAAGGCTGCCTGGAAGGTTTGTCCGCCCGACAGCGTTTTCACATTACGCGTTTTACCTCCATTGAGATAATCGCGCACTATAAAATTGTTTTCGTTTGTCATTTCGAGGCTTAATTTCTGGCGGGTAAGTTTGAAAAAACGGTCGTTTGCCGCATTGCAAAGGTTTTGCAGGTAAACCGACGAAATGTAATTAACAAAGCCGCTGGCCTTGAACAAGCTTTTTAGTGTTTTGATGTTCTCGCCACGCAGCTCAAGTGCGTCAAGCTGGGTACGCAATTCTTTCTGCTTTTCGATATCCGATTTCAATTTTTTGAGCAGCTCGCCAATACGTCCCAATTCACGATTCATACGACCTGTTTCGGTGCTGAGTGCCTGTATTTCGGCTTTCACTTTTTCGTGTTTTTCGGCAATGTATTCACGACCTTGCAACTGTTTCTGCAAATCGCTTGTCCGGTTCTTCCATTCGCGCCGTTTTTCATTAAAGGTGACAATATGATTCTTTTCCACCTCAACATCAAAGGCTTGCAAAAGGATGGCTTTTACTTTAGAAATCGACTCAAACGCCGATTTTTCGAGCTGTTTGCCCAGTTGTTCACTAAGCACTTCTATGTTTTCAATTTCGGTTGTCAGTTCTTTTTGGTTGGCATCGAGTGCCCCCGAAAGAACGCTTCGTTTTTGTTGCAGCGCATTATTCTTTTGGTTCAACTCGTCGTATTGTCGTTCAATACTATCATATTTCTGTAGTAATTGTTCTTTCTCATGCTCAATGTCATCCGTTGCTTTGTTCTGGTAATCGGCGGGCAAAACAATACGTAGCTGTTCGGCCAGGGTTTTTATCACCGATCGATTTTCGGTAAGCTGCGACCGTATTTTGTCGATTTCAAGCTGGTAACGCTCTTTTTCAACCGTCATTTTTTCAATATTCGAAGCCACTTTTTGAAGGTCAGTCTCGCTGCTATTCACCTCTTTTTGAAGTTTTAGGGCATTTGAAAATACCACTTCAAGCTGCTGGTAATCGTCAAACCGAGGCCAATTGAATTTCGACTTGTGCCGTTTAAGTTCATCATGCAAGGCTTGCTGCTTTCGTTTCATATCCTCAGCTTGTTGCTGATTATACCGAAGCTTGTTTTGAAGTTCCTTCAGCTTTTCAATTAAACGACGCAACTTCTCCGCTTCATTATCGTTCGTACTTTTCTGAATCGTAAGCTTCTGAAGCTGCCTATTAATTTCGCCATCGTGATATTTTTCGGGATGATGTATTGAGCCACACAAGGGACAGGGGTTGCCCTCGGTCAAATCGCGTGCATATTTCTGAAGTTCGGCTTTTACCTGCAAGCGAGTTCTTTCTTCGTCGAGTTTCTTTTGTGTTTGTGCATTATTTTCCTGCATTATTCCAAGCCTTGAAATGGCGGCTTCAATATCGGCAACCGATGACAGGAGATCCGATTCTGTGATTATTTTTTTGAACTCCTCTTGACAAAGATTTGCCTCAGAAAGATTTTTCACAAGCTCGGCATCGCTTTCTTTTTTCTGCTTATCGAGGCTTTGCTGGTGGGCATGCCAGGCTTTCGCATTAGCCAGCTCGCCCATATCGGGCATCGATAGTTTGAGTTTTTTCAGTTTCTCGTCAAGGCTTTTCTTCGATTCACGAGCTTCAAGCATTGCAGCATCTTTTTCACGAAGTGCCCGATCGCCATTTTCGAGTCGCAGTTGCTCGTTTTCAACCTGCCGACTTAGTGTATTGATTTTGATAAGAATTTGCAATTCATCGGCCTTTTTTTTCAGCGTTTCGCGCTTGTCGTAGTCTGGTTTGAGTGCCTGCAACGATTTTTCGGCTGATTCAATTTCATTGCTTAGCAGTTTAATTTGCGCTGCATCGCGTTCAATTTGCTTTTTACGCGCTTCGGCCTTTTTAACAGCCGCTTCGTGTGCCTCAATCAGATGTTTGAAACCGACAACACACTGCTCGTACTGCTTAACTTTTGTTTCAAGTTCGGTATAACTGGGTACTTGCTCTTCCAAATCTTTTGATACCTTGAGTGCATCGTGATAGTTTTTTTGCAAGCCGGCAAGTTGTTGCCATTGCTGCTCATCATGCTGAAACTTGACCAGCTTTTCATTCTGCATCAACAGCTCGTTTTGCAAATGCTGCTGCTGATTTTCGTACTGTTTAACCAACTCCCTATCGACAGCACCCAATTGCTGAAGTTTTCCTTCTATATTTTGCCTTTTTTCGTTATTGACCGATTCGAGTGCTGCAACTTTATAGTAAAACTCAAATTTTTCGAGGCCGAAAAGTTCTTTCATCATCTGGGTACGATCCTTGTTTCCAAGTTGTAAAAACTCCTGGAACTGCCCCTGTGGAATAATGATAGTGCGTTTAAAATTTTCGTAACTAAGGCCAATGGCTTCTTCCAGTTCCGATGGCTCAAAAGGTATCCATTCGTTATTCTTTTTTTGGTAAGCCATTCGGTCGAGCTTCTTTACATCTTCGAATCGTTTTTTGTTACGCTTACCTTTCACCACGGCACGATAAGCCGTTTGGTCTTTCCCTGTTTCAAAAATAAAGTCGATTAGCAGTTCATCCGATTTCAGGTTCATCATGTTGTAATTCCGGTTGTCGCCCGAAAGATTCAACCGGTCGGTTTTACCATAAATGGCAAAGGTAATAGCTTCGAGCACCGATGATTTTCCACTGCCCACGGTACCAAATATTCCAAAAAGGTGTGCCGATGTAAGCCGGGTAAAATCGATGGTTTGCTTATCCTGATACGAATATAATCCTTGTAAAGTAAGTGAAACAGGTATCATTAAATTCAAATTTTTTTTATTCACAGTTAAAAAAATCACTCTCCAACAGCCAACAATTCTTTAAAAAGGCTCAGAATTTCGGCATCGGGCTTTTGATTTCGTTCATGGGTGAAAAAATCGATAAAAAGCTCTTCCATATTACGGCTTAAGTCGATGCCTTTTGCCTGGTTTTCTGAAAGTATTTTCGCATTACGCACTTCGGGAATAATGCTAACAATTCCGCTATGTGCAGCATACAGTTTTTTGCGTTCGCCGGCTGTTAAAAACGTATCGGTTACCAGGGTCAACTCCACCAGGCATTGGTAGTGCTGTTCAAGCCATTCTATAGCTTCATCAACGCTTTCGGCACGCTTACGCAGCAACTTCTTTCCGGATGAAAGTTCAATTTCGCGAATGCTGGCATCTTTTCCGGGTTCGGCATCAACCAGCAGCACATATTTACGCTGGTCGGCTTCGGCAAAGCTGTAACTCAACGGGCTTCCGCTGTAATAAGCCAGAGGCAATGTTTTACCAACACGATGCATTCGGTGAAGATGCCCCATGGCCACGTATTGCACCTGGGATGGAATGTTCTCGGTATAAATGGCTTGTGCACCTCCCACATGAAGAATGGGCTTTTCATCGTCGGGCTCTACGGGCAACCTTTCACCCTTCGGAATCATAAACAAATGCGAAAGCAGCACGTTTACGCCATTTTCATCGCAATAGTTGTTAGCCAACATTTGCCATTTTTCAGCAAGCACTTCGCGCAACTCCTGCTCGCTGTTTTCGGCATCCAAAAATGTTTTCAGCCTGAATTCGTTGGCATAAGGTGTACAAATAATTCGAAGTAGACTATTGTTTCCAGGTATCGATAATTCGATAAAACCTTTCTCTGAAAAGTTCAGTTTTAAACCCGAATCGAGAACAAAATTTTCAATTTTTGTATTGGGATATCCCACGAAAATTATCCCACATTCGCGAGCCAGTGGGTCGGGTGTTTCAATGCGGTCGGGCGAATCGTGGTTTCCGGCTATAACAATTATAGGCCTGGTGCCGTTACACGATAAACGTTTCAGGGTTTTATAGCACAAGTTTACCGCTTCGGTAGATGGGTTGTAGGTATCGAATAAATCGCCGGCAACCAATACCGCATCGGCCTTTTGCTCGTTAGCAACCTGGCAAATTTCGTTCATTACAGCCGCTTGTTCCTCAATACGCTGAAAATTTTCAAGACGTTTTCCTAAATGCCAGTCTGAAGTGTGAAGTATCTTCATTTTACAACTATTTTTCAACTCAAAAGTACCATTTATGCTAAATGAAAGGGACTTTAAGCAAAGTAAGTTTTCAACAAAATATTATTGATTGGGCATTAAAAAGAATTTTGCACAGAATGGGTTTTTATCTATTTTTGCAGCCTGAAACAAGTTGGCCTCATAGTTCAACGGATAGAATAGCAGTTTCCTAAACTGTAGATCCAGGTTCGATTCCTGGTGG
>JAFGGY010000125.1 GCA_016930365.1 Prolixibacteraceae bacterium
AGAAATTGACATGATAATAAGACTGAATCCCAATAAAAAAGAATGGATTTCGGCCTCGTCGAAAGAAGAACTTGCCAGTCATTTTAAAGAGGCACTATCGGTTATTCCAAATGTTGAATACGAATTTACGCAGCCCATCGAAATGCGCTTCAACGAGCTAATTACCGGCGTTCGTGCCGATTTGGCTGTAAAGATATTTGGCGAAGATCTCGATATTCTGAATCAAAAAGCAATGGAAGCTAAATCGCTTATTGAAGATATACCGGGTGCCGACGACGTTGTTATGGAAAAAACAGCTGGGTTACCACAAATGAGCGTGAAATACAATCGGAGTAAAATAGCGTACTACGGTTTAAACATCGAAGATATTAACGACTATGTTTCGATGGCATTTGGAGGAAAAGCAGCCGGAAGTGTTTTTGAAGGCGAACGCCGTTTTGATTTGGTAGCCAGGCTACAACCCAATTTCAGAAACGATATTGAAGACATCCAAAACCTATATGTTGCCATTCCCAACGGAAATCAGGTACCACTCAGCGAACTGGCCGAAATCAGCTACACCACCGGCCCCGCAAAGATATCGCGCGACAATACCCGCCGCAGAGTTGTTGTAAGTGTAAACGTACGAAACAGCGACCTGCAAACGGTAGTAGAACAAATACGCCCTATATTAGACAATAATCTGAATTTGCCACCAGGCTATTACCTTGAATATGGCGGACAGTTCGAGAACCTCGACAACGCCAGTCAACGGCTAAAACTGGCGGTACCAATTGCAC
This sequence comes from Prolixibacteraceae bacterium, assembly GCA_016930365.1. Taxonomy (GTDB): domain Bacteria; phylum Bacteroidota; class Bacteroidia; order Bacteroidales; family Prolixibacteraceae; genus Roseimarinus. The sequence goes on from JAFGGY010000125.1 coordinate 780, forward strand.
TACTTTTAATTTTTATTTTTCTTCACTTTGCCTTTAACTCGATAGGAAAAGCGGCTCTTGTTTTTACAGCTGTTCCCTTGTCGGTAGTTGGAGGTGTAATGTTGCTTTGGATTAGAGGCATGCCATTTAGTATTTCGGCCGGAGTAGGATTTATTGCTTTATTCGGGATTGCTGTTCTGAACGGCATTGTACTAATCGAACATCTCGACGAACTAAAGAAGGAAGGAGTTACCGACATGAAAGAACGTGTAATCCGAGGCACAAAAGAACGTCTGCGCCCCGTGTTGCTCACGGCCTCGTCAACCATGATGGGCTTTTTGCCTATGGCAATTTCAACCTCGGCCGGTGCCGAAGTACAACGCCCATTAGCAACCGTAGTAATTGGCGGATTAATAACGTCGACCATGTTAACAATGATAGCTCTACCCCTTTTATATGCGATTTTTGAAAACAAAAAATTTGAAGGAATATTCAAACTGTTACGCCACCAAAATAAAAAATATCGGATTATTCTTATTCCATTAATCCTTGCGGCTTCATTTACGGCAAATGCTCAATCATCAAAACTCACAAACGACGAAGCCGTATCTATTGCCATTCAGAATAATGCAGGACTTAAGGCCGTTGAACATTATTACCAACAGCAACGTGCTTTACTACCAACGTCGTTTAGCATCGAAAAAGCCCGGATTTACTACGAATACGACGAAAACAACGTTGCCGAAAACGGATATCCGCTGGGCGTTATCGGAATAGAACAATCGTTTGAGTTTCCAACCGTATATTTTTCTCAACGACAGGAAACACGCCACGGCATTGAAGCAGCCATGAAAGAATTTGAACAGGCTAAACGGAATCTGCAAAAAAATGTCGAACTGGCTTTTTACAAGATTCAGTTCCTTCAGAAAAAACTCGAAAAGCTAAAAATAATCGACTCAATTTATGCCAATTACACCAAAGCAGCCGAACAAAAATTTACGGCGGGCGATATTAACAAGCTCGATTATTTGAATGCCAAATCGCACCACGACCAGCTAAAAATGCAGGTAAAACAAACGACAAACGATATTCGTATTGCCCATAAAGAATTTAACGCCTTACTACAAGCCGACAAGGAGTACAGCGTAGTTTCTGAACCAATAATCCGGCTAAAACTAAATCCAATAGCAATTGAAGAAACACCCGGATACCAAGCTTTGGAAGAAAACATCAAACAACAAAACACGGCTGTGAAAACCGAAAAAAACAGAATGCTACCCGATATTTCTGTTGGATATTTTAACGGCACCAACCGTTACGACAATGCCAAAAATTATACTGGAGTGCAAGTCGGCCTCGCTTTACCAATATTCTTTGGAAACCAAAAAGCACAAATCGATGCAGCAAAGCAAAATCACATTGCCACAGTTTTCAAACAACACGATTATAGAACTCGTTACAATCTTAAATTGAATATTTTAACCACCGAACTCGATAAACATGCCGAGCTATTGCTGTATTACGAAAATACCGGTATTTCGCTGTCGGAGCAGATTACTGAAACGGCTCAGAAGAGCTATCAGGCCGGTGAAATTGACTTTTTCAGATTCGTTCATTTCATCGAAAATGCAATAAGCATCGAAATTGAATACATGAACAGTTTATACAATTACAATCAAACCGTAATCGGAATTAACTTTTTAACAATAAACTAATACAGTCATGAACATACATCAACCCATAATCGTCATTATTATCCTTGCCGCAATTTCATTGAGTTCGTGCAAAAACAAACCAACTGTCGAAATTGCTTCAAATAAGGATTTTATTCAATTTACACAACAACAATTCACCAATACAAATATGCAAATTGGAAGTCCGGAAATTCGCACCATAGAACAAACCATAAAGACCAATGGCCATATTAAAACATCGCCCGAAGGTTCTTCACAAATAAGTGTGCCTGTGCCCGGAATTGTTAGATATTTAAATTTTGCCGAAGGCGAGTATATTCAAAAAGGAGCAACCCTGTTTACTTTATCGGGGCGCGAGATTATAAACATTCAAAATCAATACGTTAAAACATGTGCTCAATACGATTTTGCCCAACAAGAATACGAGCGGATTTCGAAACTGGCAACCGAACAAATTACCGCTCAAAAAGAACTGGTTAGTGCCGAAAGCACTTATAAAATTGCCAAAGCCGAAAAAAATTCCCTTACCGCAATACTTCGCATAATGAATTTGAATCCCGAAATGGTTGAAGCGGGAAATATTTCAGCTAATTATCCTATTGTGTCTCCTATCGGCGGACATATCGCATCTATTGATGTTGAAAACGGACAATACCTTGAAACGGAATCGGAAGCAGCCCGAATTATCGACAACTCCAAATTACATCTGGTACTTCATGTTTTTGAAAAAGACATTAAATATTTAAAATCGGGGCAGCTGGTAAATTTTTACGATCCCGATCGCAAATCAATTCATCAACAAGCAACCCTTACATCGGTTGGACGATCAATTAACCAGCAAACCAAAACTATACCCTGCATTGCCGAAATCGAAAACGTTGAAAATAATATCTTCATAAACGGAATGTATGCAGAGTGCGAAGTTGTTGTCAACTCGGACACGGTTAACGCGCTACCACAAAATTCCATTATTAGAGAAAACAATAAAGAGTACGTTTTAGTAAAGACAAACGAAAACGACGAAAATATTTTCTTTGCTAAAACAGAAGTTGAAACAGGCATTTCATCTTCTGACTTCATCGAAATTAAAACCGAAGGCTTGCAAAATGTGCTGGTTAAAGGCACGTATTATTACCAATCACAGGAATAAAATAAAAACGGACAAAAGCTTATGTCTTTTGTCCGTTTTCATGAGTACGATCGAAACTAAAATTTATACGATACCCGAAAATCCCATAAATGCCATAGCCAAAATACCGGCTGTTATCAGGGCAATAGGAACACCTTTCAGCCCTTTGGGTACATTCTGAAGATCGGTATGTTCGCGCAAGCCGGCAAAAATAATTAATGCCAACCCAAAACCAATGGCATTCGAAATAGCGTAAACAACCCCTTCCATCAGGTTAAATTCTTTTTGAATTACCAAAATAGCTACACCCAAAATAGCACAGTTGGTGGTAATAAGCGGCAAGAAAACGCCCAGAGCCTGGTATAACGAAGGACTAACCTTTTTCAGAATAATTTCGACCAGCTGCACCAATGCCGCAATAACCAAGATGAACGAAATGGTTTGCAGGTAGGTTATTTCAAGCGGAATTAAAATGTAATGCTGAATCAAAAAAGTTACAATGGTCGCCAATACCATTACAAAAGTTACAGCACCGGTCATACCCACCGCCGTTTCTATTTTTTTCGATACACCCAAAAACGGGCACACACCCAAGAACTGGTTTAATACAATGTTGTTAACCAGTATAGCCGATATAATGATAATAATATATTCCATTTTCAGTATTTTATTAGCTAATCGTTATGCGTTCTTTTTGTTTAACCGGTTAATCAGGGCAATAATATAACCCAAAGCGATAAAGGCTCCCGGAGCCAGTATAAAAACCAACATACCGTAATTTTCGGGATAAACAGTAAAATTGAAAATTTTGCCACTACCCAATAGCTCGCGTACGCTGCCCAAAATGGTTAATGCAAAGGCAAAACCAAGCCCGATACCAGCTCCATCGATAACCGACGAAAGAACCTTGTTTTTTGAGGCAAAAGCTTCGGCTCGTCCCAGTACAATGCAGTTTACCACGATTAGAGGAATAAACAAGCCCAAACTTTCGTACAAAGAAGGGATATAGGCCTGCATAACCATTTCGACTATGGTAACAAAAGTGGCAATAACAACAATAAAAGCCGGAATCCGCACCTTATCGGGAATTAGGTTTTTAATAAGCGACACCACCAGGTTCGACATAATCAGTACAAATGTGGTAGCCAGCCCCATACCCAGCCCATTTATGGCTGTTCCGGTTGTTCCAAGTGTTGGGCACATCCCCAGAAGCAGGACAAATACCGGGTTTTCTTTTAAAAACCCCTTAGTAAAATTTTTCCACTGGTTCATTTTCTCAATATTTTATTGTTCCGACGATGCTGCATCGTCTTCACGTTGGTTGTCATCAATTTGATTGGTAGCCCCCGACTGAGCATCGGCTTCCCAGGCCTTGTCGAGACAGCGGTAAGCCCGGTTCAAGGCATCTAAAAATGCCCGGGAGGTAATGGTGGCTGCGGTTATGGCATCAACATTTCCACCATCTTTATAAACAGTGAATTCCTCGTCACCAAATGCACGTCCAATAACATTTTGCGAAGGTTTTTCGGCATTGCTGAACCATTCGTTCATTTTCGACCCCAGCCCGGGTGTTTCGGCATGTTTCAACACCTGGAATCCGGTAATTTCACCCTCGGTGTCGATTCCTACCATTATTTCGATAAAACCACTAAATCCGCTGTATGTGTATGTTTTCACTGCACTGGCAATCTCTTCGCCATCGGCGCTATAAGCCGGGTATATTTCAATGCTGTCTTTACCATCGACAGGTAAAACTTTTATTACCTTGCCAAGTTTTTCATATTTGGGCAGCACGCTTGCCAGAGCCAACTCTTGTTTATTAGCTTCAGCACGTGCAATCGGCTCCTTGGTAACTCCATACACGACCCCCAAAGCAGCCGATGCAATAAGTGTAACTCCAAAGAGAGAAAGCAGCATATTTTTAAAAGATGATTCTAGTTTAGCCATTTTTCTTCTCTCCAAATCGTTTAGGTTTCACATAGTTGTTAATTAAAGGTGTGAAAGCATTCATAATCAGGATTGCGAACGAAATGCCTTCGGGATAAGCTCCCCAGAGCCGGATGCTTACCGTAATAAGACCGATTCCGATGGCATATATAATCTGCCCCCGTTTCGACATTGGCGATGTAACCATATCGGTTGCCATGTAAATAGCGCCCAACATCAAACCACCGGATAATAAGTGAAATACCGGATCGGCATACTGCAAAGGATCAACCAGGTACAGGATACCTGTAAACACAAATACGGTAGCCATAATGGTAAGCGGAATATGCCATGTAATCACCTTTCGAATCAACATATACACCATTCCAATCAGCAATAAAGCCGCAGATATTTCGCCCAGCGACCCGCTGAAATTCCCCAATAGAAGCTCATCGTAACCCGGTAGAGTTTGCATAATTTCGGGTACGCTGGCTCCACCTTTAACGCCTTCTTTAACCAGCGCCAGTGGTGTGGCTTCGCTGGTAGCATCAACCACCTGCCGGGTAATATTTGGCCAGGTAGTCATTTGTACCGGGAAAGAAATCAGCATAAACACCCGACCAACCAAAGCCGGATTAAACGGGTTTTGCCCCAATCCGCCAAACGACATTTTCCCGACGCCAACTGCCACAACTGCTCCTAATATCATAATCCATAAGGGCAAGCCGGCAGGCACGTTCATGGCAAGTAAAATACCGGTTAAAATTGCCGAACCGTCCTTAACGGTTGGTTCAACTTTCATTATAAATTTTTGAATCAGCCACTCGACAAGCACACAACTAAGCACCGAAGTAAGCGTAATAAGTACTGCCGGCAAACCAAAAATAAAAAACGACCATGCCAGTGCCGGTATCAGGGCAAAAATAACACTGTACATAATCTTGTTCACCGAGTCGCCTTGTTTGATGTGCGGCGACGGAGTTATGGTTAGTAATTTATCCATTTTGAATATTTTTTACCACTATGATTTGTTAATTGGTTTTTATTTTCTGCTTCGGATTATGCCACCAACAGTTAGCTTTCCGTATCGGATATAATCGAGCAGTGGACGGTTTGCCGGGCACGTAAAGCTACACGAGCCGCACTCGATGCAATCCATAATTTGTTCCTTTTCGGCCTTATCCCACACTTTCTTCTCCGAGAGGGTCATCAAAAAATAGGGTTCAAGCCCCATAGGGCATACTTCAACACAGCGTCCGCAACGAATGCAATTTAACACTGGCTTGCGATGGCCTTCATTTTCGTTTAGAATCAAAATGCCCGAAGTACCTTTTGTTACCGGGATGTCGATCGTTGCAACTGCTTTACCCATCATTGGACCACCGCTGATTACCTTTGCTGTATCGTCGGGTAAGCCGCCGGCTGCTTCAATCAAATCTTTTACCGGAGTGCCAATACGAACCAAAAAATTTGATGGCTTGCTTAGCGATTTACCGGTAACGGTTACAATTCGCTCAATGAGTGGCTTATTTTTCATTACAGCTTCGTAAACAGCCAATGCCGTACCTACATTATTCACCACGGCTCCAACAGCTATGGGCAAAGCACCCGAAGGCACCTCACGACCGGTAATGGCCTTTATCAGCTGTTTTTCTCCACCCTGTGGATATTTCACTTTAAGCGGACAAATTTCTATGCCCTCGTAATTTTTAGTGAGTGTAGTAAGATGCTCAATTGCATCGGGTTTATTGCGTTCGATGCCAATTACAGCTCGATTTACCCCCAGTGCTTTCATTAAAAGCATTATCCCAACCATCAGTTCATCGCCTCGTTCGAGCATCAGCCGGTGGTCGGCAGTTAAATAGGGTTCGCATTCAACACCGTTAATAAGCAACACTTCGGCTTTCATTCCCGGAGGAGGTGAGAGTTTAACATGGGTTGGAAACGTAGCTCCTCCCAGCCCCACTATGCCGGCATCGAGAATTTTATTGGTAATCGTTTTGGCATCGAGGTCGGTATGTTTTATCAGGTCGGGCGACGTATCAACGCCTTCGTCCCATTCGTCCTGTTCAGTATTAATAACAACCGATTCCTTTTTGTAGCCTGAGCTATCGTACACGGTATCGATTTTCAACACTTTTCCCGATACCGACGAATGGATATTGGTAGATACGAAGCCTGAACTTTGAGCAATAATCTGCCCTGTTTTAACCACATCGCCTCTTTTAACAATTACCTTTGAGGGAGCACCAATGTGCTGAGTCACGGGTATGGTTACCGTTTTGGGTATAGGCAGTTTCACGACTGCCTTAGTGGCCGTAATTTTATTTTCGGCCGGGTGTACGCCACCTATTTTGAATGTTTTCAGCATTTTTCCTCCTTTATTATACTGGGGTACTGACACTTATCTTAATCGTTTTACGATTCGGCTGGTTGAGCCTCTTTTTCAACTTTTATCTTTCGGGGTGGAAAGTTTTCTTCGATAATGGCGTTGGTCGGACAAACCGAAACGCACTTACGGCAGAGCACACATTTATCGGAATCGATAAATGCCAGGTTATTGGTAATGGTAATGGCATCGTACTTACACTCTTGTTCGCATTTTCCACAACCAATACAGGCAACCTCGCACGATTTTTTGGCAACACCGCCTTTATCTTCGTTACGGCAAGCAACATAAACTCTACGGTACTTCGGCATTTTTTTCCGAAGCTCGAACAAATCTTTGGGGCATGCTTCAACACAAGCGCCGCAGCCCACACAATTTTCGTCGGTTACTACCGGAAGCCCGGTTTCAGGATCCATGTGCAGGGCGTCAAAATCGCAGGCATCGACACAATCGCCAAAGCCAAGACAGCCGTACTGGCAACCGGTTTCACCACCATAATTCATGGCAGCAATAGCACAGGTAGTTGCACCTTCGTAATGATTGGTTTTTGGGCGAAACTCGCAGGTGCCATTGCATCGCAATACCGCAATGCGTGCTTTTTGGTCGCCTGCCTCAAGCCCCATTATTTCGGCAACGGTTTTCATTACATCGTTTCCGCCCACGGGACAAAATTTATCGTCGAGCGAATTATCTTTTACGATTGCTTCGGCAAAAGCACGGCAACCGGCATAACCACATCCGCCGCAATTCGCAGCAGGCAGTGCTTCCTCAACCTCGTCGATACGCGGATCTTCGTAAACATAAAATTTACGTGCAGTAAAATACAAAATAATTGCTGCTGCAACGCCAAGCGAACTGATGGTAATAATGGTATAAATCAGTGATGCACTCATAACGAATCGTTTAGTGGTTTAACCACGTAAGTAAATTTCTTTTTAATCTGTTTTCTGAAAAGAAAAAGCACCAGGTAGTAGGGTGCTAACGACAATAACGAAAAAATTCCGACAAGACCTTCGTCTTCAATGATATTCGACAAAATAATCATCACACCCAACAACACCAGGAAAGGCAGCACATAGCCCAAAAATAAAGCGTTCATTCCCTGCGACGTTTTCAAAAACACCTTCACCTGTTGTCCGATCTTAAATCCAGCCGGATCGCAGTTAATTTCCAACTCTTTATCGGCTTGTTCGGCCATATTGCAAGCTCCTTTTATCTGGCAACTGGCACACCCCGACTGCACCACAACACCCACGGTAATACCATAGCTACCAACAGATTTTACAATACCTGTATGTGTTACTTCATTTTTAGCGCTCATATTTCTATGTAATCGATTGCAAAACTATACGTATTTTAGGAAGAAGAGAATAATATCTGTATTTTTTTTGAATATATAAAGCAATTTAGATACATTCTTTTATCTAACGTTTCGAACCTTAGAATCTTGAATTGATCGAATAACGATTGGGGCACTTTTATCTAATAATCTATTGTTCAATGCAAAACTGTTGAAATATTAAACACAATAGATTCATTCAAAAACCCACTACCTCATTTTAGAAATTAAAATGGGTACGAAACCCATACACAAATATCCGCCCAATACATTCACCCCCCCAAATCATCTGAAAATGGGGAGAAACATGAGCCCATTGATTTAACTGGCATCGGGTATAAATCTCGACCAAATGTTCGGTAGTATAATTAGTACAACTAAAATTGGTTTCGGCATAGGCTGCCCCAAAAACTACCGGTTTTTTCTTCACATCCTGCACATAACGAACACCAGTACTCCAGGCTGTTTTCACACCCCACATTTCAGCTATTCGTGATTGATTTGCACCATATCGTCCAAAAATATTAAACTTTCCAAATACCACTTCATCAAAACTCAAACCCCATCCTGCTGAATTTCCAGTTGTTGGATGTTGATAGCCAAAAAACCTGAGGTTGGTTTCGAAATTGCTTCCGGGTAAAAACTTGTACCCAATACCGGCAATTTGATATAAATCGGAGAAAATTTCATCGCCGGTATTTTGTATCTTTGATAATGCTATTTGTAAAAACAATCGATTAAATAATACACCACGAGCAATTGCACCGGGTGAATTAGTTGGCACTGCAAATGATGCATTATTTATAAAGGCATTACTGATAAACTGAACGGTTTCGTCGTTTGCTGATGAGTTGTTATCGAAATAATTGGTAAGGTCAATCTTGCCAACAATCATTTTCAAATTGCTTTTAAACAATGAAAATTCGCCCCAGGCTTCTAATAAATTCAGCCGGTTAATCCCATCGTCGGATAAAGTAGACCCGGCATCACCATTTAGACCGGTATAATTCCGAAAGTAAGCATCGGGTCCATTACCGGTAACAGCTTCCAAATCGAAAAACAAAGTTGAATACGCATTAAAAGTTGCTATGGCAAAAATATCGAACGAACTGCTTAGGGTTGAATGCCACTCTTCGTTTTGTCTGCCCGATTGTAGAATTGTTGTTGAAGCGCCCTTGAATTGAATTTTTCCTCGCTCTTTTTCCTGCATCATCTCTATCAAGGCATTTATTTGCCTGTTTCGCGATAATACGCTCATATCCTGGGTAGCAACCACATCATAATCGAAAACACCCACGGTGTCATCTTTATTCACAGTCAAAAGCATATCATCTTTTTCAAAACTGTTAACTTTCTCTTCCAATAAACGAATACGGGCATTTAAAGCTTCAACATCAGCCTCCGTCTGAGCGGCAACTCTAAAAAGCACAAACATCAAAACAAACAAGATAGCTCCTTTTACCACAGCATTGAATTTTGATTAACATAACAGACCGTTAATGATTTTTAAAACGATGACAATGTGACGTTTTATGACTCTTAGACGTATCTATTGAATTCACTGCTTTTAGTGCATTACCACCAAACCTATTGCCATATTTTAAAAAACAGACGATCTATTATAACAAGCATTAATATACAAAAAAAGCAGACATTGAATATTAAAAAAGGTCTTTACTTAGAAATAAACGTTCATACTTACACTGGAAAGCAATAATTTAAAGCCAATTTTGGAATTATTGTACCTCTTTTTGTAAATGTTGTAAGCGTTGCAGAAGCGTAGGATGCGAATAATGAAAAAATACATAAAGTGGATGAGGGGTGAGATTCCCAAGGCTATTGGCTGTTAATTTCTTTAATGCCGAACTTAACTCTTCAGCCAAACCGAAAGAAGCAGCATAGGCATCGGCCTGGTATTCATTTTTTCGCGAGATGATATTCATTCCAATTCCCATGGCAAACGACAACGGGCTATATAAAATTGCAAAAGCTATCAACGCGATGTGAAATTTTATTTGAGAAACTCCCAAAGCCTCCGACAACCAGGGCGACGATACCAATAATGAAAAGACAAAAAACATAATCCCGGTCTGTGCAATACCTGTAATCAGACCTATTATCGTGTGTTTCTTTTTATAATGGCCTATCTCGTGCGCCAACACCGCAACAATCTCTTGAGTGTTAAGTTCGTTTATCAATGTATCATACAACACAATACGTTTTTTGTTTCCCAACCCGGTAAAATATGCATTCGCTTTGGTCGATCGCTTTGAACCATCAATTACATAAATGTTTTTCAAATTAAACCCGGCCTTTTCAGCAAATTCGTAAATAGCCTGTTTTAAATCACCATCGGGCAATGGCGATTGCTTATTGAACAATGGCACTATCAATTGCGAATAAAACATAACCATAAACAACGAAAAAACAGACACAAAAGCCCAGGCAATCCACCAAAAGTTCTCACCTGTTATTTTCCACATCCATATAATTAACGCCAGTATTCCGCCACCCAAAATGGCCGATACCAGCCAGCCCTTTAATTTATCAGCAATAAAAACCTTAGTGGTCGATTTATTAAATCCAAATTTTTCTTCAATTACAAATGTATCGTACAAATCGAAAGGGGTAGATAATAAATCGAATGCAAAACCCAAAATAGCAAAAAACACCAAGGCTTGCAAAACATAATGCGACGTAATCGTTTCAGACCAACCATCGACCAAAGAAAAACCACCAAACAATAACATCATCATAATCAACACAAAAGAAAAGGCAGATGAAACCATTCCAAAACGATGGTTGGTTTTTTTATACAACTGTGATTTTGCATATTCATTCGAGTCAAAAACCCCTTCGAGTTCAGATGGCAGGGATTTACTAAAACGAGTTGCATTCAGATAATCGAGCCATTGCTCAAAAATAAAATCAAATACAGTAATTATTATCAGGAGAATAAAAATTGTTTGAGCCATTGCTAACGGTTTCGATGCTTACAAATAATAATGGTTATAATGAAGCCTAAGCATTTTACGCTTTATTGCTCCGGTCGTAAATTAAATCGCCCGGACGCTGTTTAAATATTCGTTCAATAATTACACTAAATGCATAATAGTTTACTACCGCTAACACTAATATTGAAAGCAAAGTAAGGCCGTTCATCAAATCGAAATACAGTGCTTTTTCGACTTCGAACGGAGAAATAACATCGATAACAAAATAAACAAACCCAAAGTACCCGAGAATTGCAGCCATTAAAAGCGACACAATTAAAGGGAGCAATACAAAAATGTACATCATCCCCATATAAATCCGCTTAATATCAATACCAAATGCTTTGAAGGTACCAATATTCATTTTGATTTTATTGAGGTGAGTACTTAAAATATTCGATAAGAAAATATTAATCATTAATACGCTAAATCCAATTAAGATGATGGACATTATCCGGGTTAGCTGACTAATAAAGTTATAATTTTTCATTTGCTCTATTTTCGCCATTTCGAGTTTTATTTCTGATTCTTCGGCAAAATTTTCAGCAAATTCATCCACTTTACTCAAATCATTGAAATTTACAGCTATATAATCGGGATGTTGAGCTCGATTTTGCCCCTGATTTGGATAATAACTCTGAATAAATTCGTGCTCCTCAATATCGGCATCTTTAATAAAAGATTTTATTTCATCTGAATTACGAAGTTCGATGTACAATTGGTCAATTTCCTCCAATTCTACATAATCAGAATTAAAGAATGAGACCTGTAATATCATTATATCTTTATACGAATAATTGTGCATATAAACATCAACCGCATTAACTTCAAGAAAGCCTCCTTCGTCGTAATAACGGGTGAAAAAAGAATCGCATGCTTGTTTAAAATCATCTATATAAATTGAATCAGCTACCGCGTAGGCGTACATTTTTTTGTTGTCCTTAAACAAAAATTTATCACCCATCGACCTATAATTATTGTAAAAATATTGGGTAGTTATAAAATCGATCCGTTCGCCAGGCAGTTTATCGACAATAGCTCGTATGGGAATAGGTATCAGACGCCCATCGGTTTGCTGTCTATAAATAAAAGCAGGTTCTTCGGAGCATTCCGTTTTTTGGAGCATGTTTCTTGTTACAATTATTGAAATATCGAACTCGTCGGCAAAAACAGAACCCACAGAATTGTTTATTTTTGGATCAACAATAGTTCGAGCAAGCGGATCGTCGAACGGGATAGAACGACCATCAATTGCTCGATTCGGGCTTTCAGACAAATCACCATGAAAGTGATTTGTCCATTTGTTGTAGCCAACAATCGTATCGTAGTTGTAATATTGCCTAAGCGAATCGGAATTATATAAATCAATCATCTGCTTAGTCTTGCTGCGATTAATTCCTGGTATTGGAGCATTAAGCGAACGCACAAACGGGTCGGCCATCTTATCCTTCAGGTATTCAAGACTTCCATTTGAAAAACCGATAGCCAAAAACGTAAAAAACAGGATAGCCACGATCAGCCAAAAGTTTTTATTATGACGTCCCAGCAATTCTTTCGTTTCATTACGGTAAAAAAGATGCTTGAAATCGTGTGGAATAGCCGAAAATGTTACCCAGTCCTGTTTTAGTTTTAACTTGATAAACAATTTATACTTCACATTAACCCAATCCCATGCTATGCAAAGCTTGTAAAATAATTTTGGTAAAAAGTCTTTTAACGAAAAGAACCGATAGTTTTCTTTATTAATTTCATCTTCATCAATCAGCTTAATAGCTTTCTTATTACACGATGAGAATTTTTGTGTGAGAAACCGAACAATGTATCGAATGCCCGATGAAATAAATGGTGCAATGGAAAAAAACAGCCATGGTAAGATACCCAGAATATTTACCAAGGTCGAGCTGCCCTTTCCAAGTTCTTGTTGTTCAATGCCGGTTAATTTGCTTTTTCGCCTATCGTCACGTTGCCCTTCAACGGCTGTTTTAAATTTCAAATCCTGAATGGTTCGAATTACATCGTTGATTTTAATATCGGCCTTTTTAATTTCGCCATACGCAAATTGCCGTATGTTCTCCTTTATTTCCGTATTAAGTAAGTCTTTTTCTTCAAGCTTCGCATTTAGCCACTCTTTAAACTCTTTTTTCTTCTCTTCGGGAAATTCAATATCGGACTCCATCGATATTTGATGATTGGCCATTTCACTTTTAATCGTTGCAAAAAATGCATCATCTACCTTATTATCTGTAAGATGCATCAAAATACGCACAAAACTTTCGGTGTCTGAATTCAGAAGCAACTCGATCTCCTTCTGAATATGGTTTTTAATTTCCGGAGAATCTTCCCATTTGTGCACATCGCGGTCGTAAATAAAATGCGGATCGATGGTTGATACACCATTCTCGCGTTTAGAAAGAACGATTATCCGGTCGGCAAAATCGAGGGTTAAGGGTATGTTGTGCGAAACAATAATGGCACTTACATTTTCGCGCTGTTTTGTAATAAATTCGCGAATAAAGTGCATGAGTTTCACTGAATTAAAATGGTCGAGGTTTCCGGTTGGTTCGTCGCCAAAAAGCACAGTAAACTCGGGGTTTATTGCTCTTGCGAAAGCTAAACGTTGCCTTTCGCCTCCCGAAAATTCGAATGGTTTTTTCTCGTATGATAAACTGGTAACACTAAGGTTCTTAACCAGGCTCTCAATGGCATTGAAATACGCTTCCGATTCGGGTTTGTTTTGTATCAGCTCGGTAAGACCGACATTTTCGAGTGCCGAAAAATTAGGCATCAGGTTGGTACTCTGGAAAATAAAACTATAATATAACAGACGTATATTGTAACGCTCTTTTTCCTGAGCATCATCCCACATTTTGGCCAAATCATACTCATCCGTATCGGTTGGATAAAACTTAATAGATGAAGTTTCGCCATTCACCGTC
>JAFGGY010000126.1 GCA_016930365.1 Prolixibacteraceae bacterium
ATCATTTTAAAAGAATAGAAATGTGTTTTTTATTTGTGTTTGCTGTGTAAGATATTGAATAGTAGGTGGCTATATGTGGGTGGATTTTCAGTGGTCAATTGTGGCCATACAAACTGTATTTGAAAAAGAAGATGTTTGATTTGTAACAAACATGCCCTGCCTTTAAATCCATAGTATTACTTGCCATTGGTATATTCTTTACCGTCTTCGAGAGTTCGTTTTTTTCCTTTGCTTCCAAAATATGGATTTACATACGCATGTATATCACGAGTTTTGTTGGCATTTATCGAATCGATAGGCATATTGACGTAATAAACCGAAAAACGAATATGTGGCACACGAGTAAACCGTGTAACTCCTACACGTCCCAGCATGTCTCCTGTGTTAAGGGTGTCGCCTACTGCAACCATCACCGAGCTGTCTGCCAGTAATTCGTACTTTCCAAAGGTGTCGTCGGAATGCAACACTGTAATTGTATTATCACCAACACGCAGCGAGTCGCGCCAACGTGGTTCGGTAAGCATAGCAACAACTCCACCACGGGCAGCGTAAACGGTGTCGCCTTCTTCCATTTCGAATCCCCACATCACTTTTTCAGGGGTACGGCTGTTTGCCAAATCAAAACCTATAGCTTTGGTTGTTTTTCCGGCTTTTACCGGCAGTTTATATACCGCATCTTCGTCGGGCTTTACAGGGTAAGCTCCAATACGGCTTGTAGATGTGTAATCAAAACCACCTGGGATATCGATAATCACTCTCCGCATGGTGAATATTTTGTGCTTTCCAGAACGAACAGTACCAGTGTAGGGTAAATCGCAATCGGCATCCATATTTGATAACTCGGTAAATTTTATTTCAACCTGTAATGGAAAACTATTTTGGTTGTCGGCATAAAAATCGAATAAGCCATCGGCTACTTCAATATAGCTTATCTTTAGTGGCTTAAACGACTGGGCATCTAACTGCATAGCAACTAAAACCAAGAATATGAGAAAAATTAAACGCTTCATCTAACCAGTTTTTTCAGAATAATGATATCTTCAACATCAATTAATAAAATGCAATATAATGTCTTTTAATCAAACCGCCAATTGGCATAAAAAAGAAATGGGTTCATGAGAAAATCATTTGCAAAAGCATGGCAATGGGTTCCCTCCTTATATTTCGCCCAGGGTTTCCCCTATATTATAGTAATCATTGTATCAACTGTTATTTATAAGAATCTGGGCTTAACAAATGCACAAATAACCTTTTACACCGGCTGGTTTTACCTTCCATGGGTTTTAAAACCGCTGTGGAGCCCGTTTGTCGATCATCTGCGCACCAAGCGTTTTTGGGTTGTATCGACCCAAGTCGTAATGGGCGTCATGCTTGCTGCCATTGGTCTTACTCTGCCTCTCGACGGTTACCTGAAATGGAGCATCATCTTTTTTTGGTTGGTGGCCTTTAGTTCGGCCACACACGATATTGCTGCTGACGGGTTTTATATGTTGGGTCTTAACGAGCATCTTCAGTCGTACTTTGTAGGCATACGTAGCACTTTTTGGCGAGTCGCTTCTATTGCCGGCCAGGGTGGGTTGGTTTACCTTTCGGGATTGTTAATTGAAAACGAGATGCCGGCCGCGCGTGCCTGGATGTTTATTCTTGCAGGTGCAGGTGTTTTGTACTTTGCTATTGGTTTTTACCACATGGTTGTTATGCCACGCCCCATTAGCGATCCCGAGATGAAGATATCGAACGGACGTGAAGCTATTATTGAATATTTTAGAACTTTTGTGTCTTTTTTCAAACGAAACAACATTGGCCTTTTTATCTTGTTCGTGCTTTTTTATCGCCTTGGCGAAGCTCAACTTACGAAACTGGCTGCACCATTTTTGCTCGATAGCCGCGAGGCAGGTGGGTTGGCTTTTAACAACGAGCAAGTTGGCTGGGCATATGGAACAGTAGGCGTTGTCGGACTGGTTGTAGGAGGCATTTTAGGTGGAATGGCAACGGCCAGGCATGGTTTGAAATTTTGGATATGGCCAATGGCTCTTTTAATGAACTTGCCCGATTTAGCATACGTTTACCTTGCCTATGTACAACCCGAAAACTTTGTTTTTATACAAGCAATGATTGCTCTTGAGCAATTTGGTTATGGTTTTGGCTTTACTGCATTTACCTTGTATTTAATTTATTTTGTACAGGGCAACAACAAAACCTCGCATTATGCCATTGCTACAGGCATAATGGCACTAGGAATGATGATTCCTGGAATGATAAGTGGCTGGATACAGGAACAACTTAACTATGGTATGTTCTTTATATGGGTGTTTATTTGTACTATTCCTGGATTGGCAATGATACCTTTTTTGAAAATTGACTCAACCTTTGGGAAAAAGAAGTAATAAATTTACACCTTCATTGCACGATCCATGTCGCGTTTGGCATCGTTTCGCTTAAGGGTTTCGCGCTTGTCGTAAACTTTCTTGCCTTTTGCCAGGGCGATTTCGAGTTTTGCCAAGCCACGGTCAGTCATAAAAAGTCGTAAAGGTACTATGGTTAACCCCGATTCTTTAAGTTTACGTTCGAGTTTTTGCAGTTCGCGCTTCTGCAACAAAAGTTTTCGTTCGCGCATGGCTTCGTGATTATTAAGCGAACCAAACTTATATTCCGAAATATGAAGGTTTTTCACATAAAGCTCGCCCTTATATAGCTGGCAATACGAGTCGGGTAACGAAGCTTTTCCTGCACGTATCGATTTTATTTCGGTACCCTGAAGCTGAAGACCAGCAACGTATTTGTCGAGAATTTCGTACTCGAAAAAGGCCTTTTTATTCTTTATGTTGATTTTATTTTGAGGCTTAAGTCCCATATCAATAGAATATTACTGCTGTCAATTTAGTCAAAATTATAAAAATAGCGGTATAAGCTATAAACAATGCAGCCATCAACATCGACAAATAGTTTGCGTTGCGGGCAAAGGTAACATCATACTTGCCGTGTATGGCCTTATATGCTAAAAAGAGCGAATAAATTGCAAAAAAATCGAGAAATCCTAAAAAAGGAAATA
Source organism: Prolixibacteraceae bacterium (assembly GCA_016930365.1). GTDB lineage: Bacteria > Bacteroidota > Bacteroidia > Bacteroidales > Prolixibacteraceae > Roseimarinus. The sequence goes on from JAFGGY010000126.1 coordinate 3,053, forward strand.
GACCGGTAATCATTGATACCAACAGCAAGGGAGTCATGGTGTATGCCGCAATGGTTCGCGATATGTTTTTTGTTACAGGTAAAGCAAACATTACCGATAAACGAAAAATAATAATATGCGCTACAATGTAACCCGAAAACAGGATGAGTATTTCGCGAAGTGCCTTAATAGCAATATCGACGTATAAAATACCGTAAACAGAGTTAAATAACATTTCGCCAATAAACATTAATACAAAAACGACAACAAGCCCCGGTAGTAAAAAATAAACCAGTAAACTCTGTGTGTTTTCTTCATCATCTTTTAGGTTTGTCCAAAACCGCCCGGGATGAAGAAGCAATTCGAAGCTTTTTAACACATTCGATTTTATAACTTGTATCAGTTCCATAAAAAGATTGTCGATGC
>JAFGGY010000014.1 GCA_016930365.1 Prolixibacteraceae bacterium
TATACTGTATCTCTTTTAAAAGATGAGATTGAACGTCACAAAGATAAGTTGCTTTCGATTTCCGATTTTACAGATGAGCAGTATCAGAATTCTTACCAAAAAATTATTCGCAGGATAAATTTTGTTGATGATATTTTAATACCAGATGATGTTATTGAAGATGCAATAGACTTAGTTGCAGATATTGATGAAAATGACATCTTATTTGTTGCTCTTACAAATCACCTTCATGCAAAACTTTGGACTGGAGATAAAAAACTAATATCAGGATTGAAGGCTAAAGGATATTCAAAGGCACTGACTACTAATAACATGTATGATATTTTCCTTGAAAAGCAAGTCAAAAGCAGCCAGCGACGACGTTAAAAACTGTGGGTAGCAGCAAATTATAATTAATTAGCTACGCTGATCTCCTTTTAGTCGATTGAGGTCTCGGTGCTGATAATTAAGGTTTCTGCGCCGCATCAGCCTCGGGGCTTTTCGTTATGAAGGTGTTACGCACTCCTAATCATATTTGCGAAACGCTATTTTCATGTGAAGTACTGGCAATTATGTGCAGATGGTTGCTCACACTGATAGCTTCTATCGCGGAGCATCTGAAAAATTATCGGCAACGAGACAAAAGGAAAAGCAAGAAGCCCGATAAACATCGGACTCCTTGAATATTTTTCCTATTATTCTTTAAAATGGTATTCGTTCGATTCAACTATTGCTTCATCATCATTTTTAATGCTTATCAAACGACCAAAATCATCATATTCATAAAAAGTAGATACACCCTTAACATCTGTATGAGATGTTATCCCAACCAGTGGTTTATAGGTGTATAGCTCCACCTGGTAAGATGAATTATTAATATATGTGTTAAGCTGTCCTTCTAAGTAATTAATATCATTAACTATAAGTGAACAAAGATCGCTTTCTGAGAAATTTTTTGAAGCAATATTATTTCGTATAGAATTTAGATTTAAGCTACTTATGTTGGTTGTTATTTGAGCAACTATACGGGAATCATCATATCCTCTTATAAAATACTTATACAAACCACCTACAACTTTCATTTTTAAACAATTACCATCACTATCATAGTTCAAGTACTCAATTTCAGGATTGTTTGCATAACTATTGTCCATTGAAGTTCCATCAAAACTATTAAAGTTTGTACTAAGTGAAGATATTTCTGCCTTATATAATTCGTCTTCAACCGGTATTGAATTTACAGTTTTGAAGGTAGTCAGATAGCTATCAATTACATTATTGTTTTTCCTAATTATTTTTTCTACAACCGGAGATAAAATGTTCATATTTTTCATTGTAGCATAAGTACCAGTATTGATATCTGACGGGTACAAAAATTCAGCACTTTTTCTTTCAAAAGAATTTGAAGTATATGTTTCAATTTTAGATAATTGTTTGTGTACTGAAGAATTATATTCATAATCTGTTGATACAACAAGAGAGTCATTATTCTCAAAATAATCAACTTGCCTTTTACCTGTTGGATGCATCCACGCTGATAAATAGTAAAACCCTCCATACTTACACACATATACCCTACCTCCACTTTCAATCGCTTTTTTAACAAACTTAGACTCAAATCCATATATTTTATTATGTGAGATTTCCTCATCTTTTGTATAAGTATATTCAACTTTTTTTATAGGAGTTAAACCACCCTCTTTAAAATAAACCTCCTTTTCAAGCAACCCCTGGCAAAAATCATAATTTGGATTACTCGGAAAAGGGTAATGACACACATTACTTATAAATGGATTTGTCAAGTCATTATGTATTATATGCTGATACTCATCAATATTTTCAGTTACACCGGTACCAGATCTCTGATATATTGGATTTTCGTTTACATCAACTCCACTATACTCCTCTCCAAATGATGCTGGCAAACTGTAATAATATTCTACAGAACCATTACCTTCGATAAATTCCTTTACCCTTGTATAACCGACAGAGCTTCCTTTTGTATTACCAAGGCAATTATTTACAGAATTAAATTTAGTTGCTTCCAGCCAATCAGATGAATCCCACAGGTGATATGAAGGAATAAAATTATATGCACCATAGGCTATGCAGCTAGCAAACATAGGCATATCAATTAGTTTACCAGAGCTATTTCCTGTAGTTGTTAGATATTCAAATTTCTTAAATATTGTATCATTCTCGGAAGATGAAATTATTTCGTTTATCCTTAGTCCTCCGGCAATATTATTCGCACCATCTAAATGATATTTATGCGAATTATATTTAAACTCTACAGTTCCACCAGTTGGATAAGTGATTTTTTTTAGCATGCAGGCTTGCATATTGCTTTCTGATGGGTTACGATTAGCAGTACCACCAGGTAGTCTTTCTAAATTTATCTGATTGCCGCTATAATTAGGCCTCGGAATTATTGAGTACACTCCTCGATATTTTTCAAAATTACTTTGACTATCATTAGGATATACATATACCATCGTTGTTAACCATACATTTGTTTCACCGTTGTAATACCCCCAAAAATCCTGAGAAAAGGAAAGACGATGCGGTAATGTTGTTGTATTATACTCAAATAAGAATTGGGGTTTACTGGTATTATTTTTATCAAATTCCTGTAAACCTGTCAGTTTCAACCTGCGATATGCCCATGAGTTACTTCCGGCACCACTTAATCCTTCCGATTCAAAATATGAATAATTGAACTTATAACTCTTAATTACTTCATTATTGCTATTGCTGATGGTCAATTCATCAAGCCGTTTCGAATCTTGTACGTTTGATATTACAGTATAACTGTATGCCGGATCACAATCTAACCTTGTTGTATTCGAACTAAAACTTAGTTTACCATTATCCCATGCTATTTCCTTTATTCGCTTAATTTGAATCATGTCAGCACTATTTGAAATAAGAGGATGTAAACCGGAAGAGCTATATGATGCATTCCACACTTCACTAACATTATTTATACGAAAAAATGAATTGACAAAATATGATAAACGAATCGTATCCTTCGCTTTTGTCTCTATTTTAGTTAAATACCAGGATGAATTGTAGCTTAAAGGATAATTCTCCAATGAACTGTTGATGTAATTTTCATCAGGTTCGAACACATAAGGATTAGGTTGAAAATTCATATAAGGATCTCGCTGATAAGTGGTAGTGCGCTCACAATCTTCGAAATAATATTTATTTCCCTTTTCATCTATTACAACAAACTTTATAATTTCATAATCGGAATCTTGTTCAAATTCAATTTTTATAGGTATTTGAGAGAGCATACGTGGGTTTTTGTTTTTATCGAAAACAAATTTCCCGGAATAACCTAAAAAGTTAAAATAAAAAATATCCGGGATTCCATCAATTCTACCTTCTGACTGCTCATACATCTTTTCGTAATGAGCTGAAGTAAAAGCAGAAGCATTATACAAATCCTCTATCCAACTATTATTAAAAAAATATCCTGCATTTTCATAATCATTTCTACTTATAGTTCCACTAGGAAGTTTTTTAACTATTGAGGCATAATAAGCATCATCAGGCAAGCCCTTCACTGAACGTGTAATTACACCACCAGCATTTAAACTCCAACCAAGACCAACCCATGAAGCCTCATCTTCAACCTTAATACCCGAAGCATGATAGCTTAATGAAACAGGCATTTGAAAATCATCTTGTAACTCAATTGTATATAAAGGGATTGATATATTTGGCACCCCGGTATATTTATCAACAGGAATTTCGGCATACTCAGCCAATGCCGTCGCTGTTGGAGACGGTGGCAGCGTATTATTAAATCGCTGTTGAATAACATTTTGTTCGTAGTAAATTTCATCTTGCGTTGTGCCATACTTTGATATTAAAGTTAGTATTAGCACCAATGTAATTATATATATTTTCATTTTTAGTTTTGTTTAAATTAATTTAATAAAAATTCATTAGTTTAATCTGGATACGAGTTGCAAACTCGCACCAAAAGGGGCTTTTAGTTTATTTATCACAAGAGCTATTCTTTACTTCTTTATAATTTGGTAAAATATCGACAATACCTTTCTCAAAATTCGTCAATAATTCATCCCGAGGTTTACTCTTTTTTCCTTTCTTATAATTCTTAATGTTGCAATAAATAGCCTTAAACTCATAAATATCAGAAACCGGATTAGCAACTTCGTTCAATACCATTTCATAGAAAGGTTGACATTTATTCTTTTCTAATACAGTGAGCAATGTATCGCTACAGTATGCGAGGCAATAAAATATATATTCGTTCAAAACCTCTCCATACTCTGCATTGCTTTCAATGCACTCTTTATCCAATGTCTTTAATGCTCTTGTTATTTTATATACTGTCATTTTGGGGTAGTTACCCTCACTGACAATAAAATAACCTGATTCACATTTGACCTGAGCAAATGTAAAGCTTGCTACAAATCCTAGTATAATTGTTAAAATAAATCTATTCATTTCTCAAGTATTAAAGTATTATTTTTTAGGTGCTGTAACTGTTACTCCTGGTAATATAGTTGATAATTTGTGGTCATTTCTAAAGTTTGCAGGCATATTTGCCGTTCCCCTATAGATGTAATATTTACCACTTGAATTTCCAGTAGTTCCAGTATAGGTTTTAGGTCCATCACTTGTTTGTCTTGTAATGGTACCGCTCCAATCATATACATCCAAATATGAATCATTTGAAGCTGGGGCTGTTGTCATGCATCCTTGTGACCCTCTACTACTTGGACCACCATTGTTACTTGCTCCTGAATGGTCATTAACTCCAGACATGTCAACATCTGTACCATCTGGTTTTGTACCCTCTGTTGTCCGTGTTGTAGCATTATCGTAAATATTCAGACCTCTTGTACTACTTGTTTTATGACCATATCGATTATCAAAATTATGCTCCCCTTCTTTTGCCGTATTATACTTTGCTGAGTTATCTGTTGTCGATTTAGAGTTTGGGTAAGTACTTTTTTCGTTTTCTCCAATATAAACTAATTCTCCATTTTGTACTACATAGACATCTGCGGTATAAGAGGTACCAGCAGTACCATTATCAGCAGGTCGTTGAGCTTGGTCTAATACATAAACAGAGTCTAATCCCATATAATCAATATACGCTATTGGATTATTTGCGGCATAAACAAAACCTGACTGAGAGTGATTCTTTTCCGCAAGTGGATCAATAGAATGAAACCGCCCCAGTGCCGAGTCATAAAACCTTGCTCCATAATCGTACCAGTCCAAACCCAGTTCATTCTGCATTTCTTTACCATTGTAAAGATAAGGGTTATCGGAGTTGCTAGTACACAACGGAGTTATCTTCATCCCATACGGGTAATAGTCGGTTGTTTGTTTGATAACACCGTCGTTAAGTGGAGCGATACGACGTTTAGCATTCGTTAACTCTATATTGCTTATGGCATTAAGATAATTTAGGCCGCCTGTGATGCCCTGCGATTCAGAAACCGTAACACCCAACAGCGTTCGGGAGGCATGTGCCTTGTTTATACTTAACAGGGTTGCCAATAACAGCAAACCTGTTATTTGAATTATATATTTTTTCATTTTTGTTTTGTTTAAATTAATTTGATAAAAACAATCGTTTAATCTGGGTACGAGTTGCAAACTCACCAGTTAGAAGTAATCCACTTGACACAAAAGAGTATTCTATATAGTTGTGCCAACCATAATATAAACAACCAGTCGTTTCGAACATTCCGACTATCAAGTTTTATTATTTGTTAATTTTGCCATCCTCTTTTTTTACTCATCCTAAAATAAATAGGATTATAGAAAAAGTTCAATAATAATAAGAAAAAAAAACGAATAATGTTTTTATCTCTTTTGCTCCATATGACAAAATTATATATCCACAATATAAAGATAGGAATAGTTAGAACTGATCTAATTTCTGTCACGACCGCACTATTATAAAAATCAAAAGACTCCCTCCAAAACAAAGGCAGAACTATAAAAGTTACAGCTATAATTATTCCGATTATATTTAAAATGAAACATATAATCATTGCTATTCTAATAAAATTATTCATAACTATTTATTATTTAAAAATTCTTCATCAGTAGCTTCAATGCCAAATTCTATACCTCCTTCACCAACGGGACCTGCACCTACTTCTACGCCAGATTCTATTTCTATCTTTAGAGTCTCACCTTCATCTGTCTCTTCAACGGACAAGATTGGCACTCCTGAAGTTTCTTTATCCTTGAATGTTTTTTCATCTTTATTTTCATCGCCTTTGCCTCCATCTTCAGTATTCCAATCCCAAACCTTTTCCTGGGTAGAACTATTGCTACTCTGTACTAAACCAAAATTAACGGACTCCTCTTTTTCAATTATTGTTTTTCTTTTTTGTAATCCAAGTTTTGCAGTACCCTTGTCTGTATCAACCTCAAAATAAACACTTGCGGAATATCGAGTGCCACCATTTGATTTCTTGTATCCTACGGGTACTCCAACAAATTTCACTTTCGCACCTACGGCACCTGTTGACCCCCATTTTAGACTAACATGGAACTTCCACTTAGCCATTCCATCAGGGTCAATATAAATCAAAGGATTATTTTCCACATATGTATAAGGTGAATGAGAATAGTAATCTTCTGCCAGCGGGTCAACACTGTGCCACCTTCCCAGTGCAGGGTCATAAAACCTGGCCCCATAATCGTACCAGTCTAAGCCCAATTCATTCTGCATTTCTTTACCATTGTAAAGATAAGGGTTATCGGAGTTGCTAGTACATAACGGAGTTATTCTCATCCCATAAGGGTAATAGTCGGTTGTTTGTTTGATTACACCGTCTTGCGCCAGTACTACCCGCACATTGCCCAGGTGGTCTTTCATGTGGTACTCAAATTTTGCCGTACTGTTGTTATACAATCCTTCGGGCATTTGTATGTATTTTAAAGAACGTGTGCCCCCGCTGGTTTCATAAATAAAAGGGCCAACATAGTCGGTAGTAACCACCCCTGCCGATGTTTCAACTTCCTGCCTTAGTTTTGTGCCATCGACCGTATAAAAATAATGAATCTCATTATTTAGTCCAAAATCAACTTCTTCGGGCAGGTTTAACTGATTATACTCAAGAGCGACGCCAGCATTTCCTTTATTCGGCTCGTAAATAAGGTTGCCATTATCATCGTATTGAAAAATGCTATTCGAGCCTGCATAATTATCACTACTAGTATAAATACTTTTGTCATCAGTGACTTTAACAACTTTATTGCCGATGTAATCGTAGCCTAAAAAGTCGATGAGCCCACCAATATAACCTCTTCGTCTTACATGACGAATATTGCCGTTATCGTCATAAGTATAAAAACAATCAAAGGAATTACTATTGTAGCCGTCTCCGGAAAAATCTGCTTTGTGTAGGCGATCCACATTATCATAACTATACAAATACTGATAATTGAGGCTATCATTGGTATTCCACTTTACAGCCGAAATATTGCCATTATAACTAGCTGTTCCACCTGTTGGCGTAGAATTGTAAAAAAGCTTTAAGCCAAAAACATCGCCGGTATCAAAATTATCGGGGTCATCAATTTGTGTAAGCCAACCGCGAATATTGTATTTATAATCGGAACGCTGTAAGAAAGAGCCATTGTTTTGCGAATGAATCCATTTTTTCGATAATTGTCCGGCCTCGTCATACTTATTTGCTGAAACAATGGTTTCTAAACCGTTGTCGATTTTCATCCGTGTTTTTAACAAGCGGCCACGGTGATCGTATTCGTAAAAGTAATCGATCACCGTATAGTCTGTACTTCCGTAGTAGGAAGAATGACGGTGACGGCTTTGGATTACCACCCCATCGAAACTATATTTATTGGTTACAATATCCAACCCTTCCATATGATTACAAGTAACATTTTGAATTACACGGCCATACTTATCGTAATACATCGTGGTGATTACAGAGTTCCCTTGTGTCCCAACATCCTCTAAAGGTGTTTGATGAATTGTTGTAATTAGACCATTTAAATTATCTACCTTCTCAACATCCATAAAATCAGCATCATTTTCATAAAATGGGGTGTAGGTGCTACAATAACTGGGATAATTGTCGTAATAATTGAGCTTCTGTCTTATTTTAGATGCGTAATTCGTAATTGTTCCATCGACAAGATCATCCTCTACGGTACTTCTTGTACTATTGGTTGTGAAAATTCCCTCACTTTTAATTCTATTTAAATTATCGTATGTAAAATAGCTCCATTCGTCAGGTGATTTTGCACGCTGATTTGCATCCTGAGTTGCAACTAAACGGTCACGGTTATCATATATCAGATATACCCACCCGGCTCCGGGAATCTTTTTATCAGTCATTCGTTTACGCTCGTCGTATTTATAATAAAAACAAAGTTCGGTTGTTGAAGGAGACGAAGTCTTTGGCTGAATAACGCAGCGCAAAAGTCCAAAATCGTCGTAACAATAACGGGTTGTTTTGCTAGCTGCATTCACTTCTTGTATCACTTTCCCCTCAAAATCAGTATATTCTTTAACCGTATTACCATTTTCGTCGGTCTTATTGGTTATATAAAGCTTTCCAGCTGCATACGATATCTGTACGTAATTGTTACCGACATATCGATACCCGGTTACTGTTGAAGTATTTGTTGTATAGTTTAATTCAACTTCGTGGCCTCCATTCATACGCCAGGCAGCACCAGGTGAAGACTCTCGAATAACCCTATTTAACGGAGAATCATCAAAATCTGTTTCTGAATAGCCATAGTTTTTGTCGGTACTACCATAAATTCCATTCAAAAATATTTTTTGTTGCGAAATCGCATCGGTTAATGTTGTATATTTTCCATTATTACTAGCCACCGATTTGGCAAAAGGCAAATACTTTTTCTCCTGACGTCCGTAATTATCGTATGCAATAGGAGTAACTATATCCTTACCGGTTGGCGATGCCATAACACTTACTATTTGCGACGAACGTCCTAATCCATCGAAATAAGTAATATCAATATTTACTTCCGAGGGATCTGTAAGCGATGGAGAATTAGCTACTTTATACTTATATGTACGTATATAATTTTGTGTAGGCTGGGCTGTTAAATCCTGTCCGCTTGTTACGGGAGTGGGCACGTCGCCCGGAACACCCTGAGCTATTGCCATATACGAATACAGCAACAACAATATGAATAAATATATAGTTTTGTTCATGAAAAATTGTTTAAAACGTTAATGGGCTAAACTTATGTAAATACTTTAGCCTTCTTTACATTACTTTTTTAATATAACTTTTGAAGTTTGTTGAAACCCATTACCATAAATATTAATAGTATAGCTACCATCATTAAGACTGTTAAGCATGAGTTGATTTTTAGCTTTAAACAAGCTATTGTAATGTCGGCTAAGTACAACCTGACCTAAAGTATTAAATACCCTTACAGTGCATGGGCCTTCACCCCATGTTTTGTCTGGTTCCCAATAAACCACATTGTCGGTTATCGACGGATAAAGCTTAAACTCACCGGTTCTGTCAAATCTTTCATCATCAACATCTAATAGTGCACTTTTTTCAGCACCAATCTCAACCGTTGTACGATAAATACAGCCATCAACTGTTTCAACTTCAAGCTCAAAAATCCCATTATATTGAGCTTCGAAGATTTGAGAATTTGACATTCCGTTTTGCCAATTGTAATACTTGAAGCCATCTCCTGCATCCAGCATCCAACTGTCGTTCACGCCTTTTTTTCTCGAAAAAGATACATCTAATGGCCATACTGCCCCACAATTCTCCATTCGTGCAATAAAAATATCTTCTTTGCCTTCAGAAGCAAACACTCCGGCTTCGGTAAATAAAGTATCCTTAAACTCTCCTGCCATAAATACTTCTCCATCATCAACAGTTAGAGCACAAGGAAAGTCACCATAAGGACCTTTTAATATCATGGCATCCTTAGCTTCACCTATCTCACTAAATGATGCAAAGAAGATGTCAGTGCTAATACTATCGGAAATGAATAATTTTTTGCCAACAGTAAGACTATCGGTAAATGTTCCCAGCAATATTAATTGCTCACCACTAATCTCAAAACCAACAGGTAATTCTTTACCTGTACCATTAATCGAAGTAATGTTCCATTTTCCTTTTTTCACGGAACTAATTAACTGAATATCAAGATTACCATTATTGAAAATTGTATCTCTACCCTGGAAAATAGAATACTTAGAACTAGTTGCAAGCCAAACTTTATCGTTTAATAACTGAACTGCTACCGGGGTAATATCATAACCGGAAACAGGATATTCAACGTGTTGTATCTTTCCTGAATTGTTGATTTCGGCTACAAACAAATAATGAGCATCTTCGGGTGATAATGAAACAGGACTAAACTTTTGCCCCATGCATTTGCCGGTTTTAGTAACTCCACTAATGGTAATTTTGCCATTTTTAGCTACAGAAACAGCGGTAATTCTATCATTACCAATTCCACCAAACATATTGAAAAAACGGAGTCTTCCTTTCTTGTCAACCTTCGCAAAAAAAGCATCTTCCTCATTACCTGCCACAAGTGTTTGACCATTAAACGAGAGTGTATCGGTAAACCATCCACCAAAACAAAAATCGCCATCGCTTGCCAGTCCAAACCCTTCTATGCCAATTTTCCCTGTACACGACAACTGAAAAGCCTTCTGCAATTTCAGCTCACTATCAAAAAAAGCCAGTAAATGATTTTGTTCCGACGTGCCTTTAAAGGAAATACCATCAATGATAATTTCATTCTCAAATTTCACTGAGGTTAGAAACACATCATCAGCTCCGAATACAATTTCACCACTGTAATCAAAACCTTCTCCACCAAAGTTTTGAAAGTTAATAAGTTTTCCATCACCTGAGTATTTCGACAGGAAAACATCACGACTTCCCTTGGAATAATAAACCTTTTGATTTACACTGATGCTATCATAGTAGCACCCCGAGATTACTATGTCGCCATTACTGAAACGTGCAATATCGCTTACTATGTCCCAGTTCGGGCCGCCAATCTGACTTACCCAAATCGGCATGATTTGTTGTGCTGAGACAATTTTCATCAGCGCCAACATAAATATGATAAGTTTTATTGATTTTAGAATCATATCAAAAAATGTTATTGTACAATGATGCAATCATCATCGTAGTATAATATAATGTAAATTATTCTTCCTCGATACGGAAGTAAAAAGAGCAGTAGATAAGTTCAGCGGCTTATATGCCATCTTCATCATTGTGAAGAGTTTCTAAGGGACAATTTTTATTAGTCTTCCATAATTTAATAAGTTTTTCTGGAGTACACACCCCGGTTTAACATACATTTATTAATGAGTATCTTTATTATCTGACACTCCTATTTCGATTCGATAATTCATCAAATCCATGTACTACCCAAATGTTCTCCCAGATAAACCTTATGGTTTATATTTGTCGCACAGACACGACTATACAAATTAAAATAAAATAAAAAAGCTCTGCAAATATTTACATATTAAATATTCAAATTATTTTCATGTCGTATTAAAATTGGATTTCCGACAATACAATAACTAATAATATTCTATAAAGCACTTAATGCCTGCAACCTTAAAAAAATAAGCCATAGGAAATAAAAAAGTTGATTTCCAACAACTATACAAAACATAAACATACAAAATTGCATGTTATTCCAATGACAGCCATAACATATATTTATTCTATCTGCCTAAAAGTTTCTTATAAATTCCTCTTTTATCATTAATTTAAAATTATCGTTAAACCATTCGTTATCATTACAGTCTAACTCTTTGAAATTTAATAAAACATAGTTATGAAACGAATATTAAGTACAAGTATTTTACTAGTGTTTATGGCCGTAGTTGCTATGGCACAACCACCACAAGGTGGTCAGTTTAGCCCCGAAGATATGGCCAAGCGCCAAACCGAGCAAATGACTGAAGACCTGAAATTAAACGAGCAACAAGTTGAAAAAGTAACCGCATTGAACACAAAGTACATGGAAAACATGCAATCTATTTTTCAGGATGCAGGTGGCGACCGTGAACAAATGCGCGAAAAAATGGAAGCTTTTCGCACCGAAAGAAATGACGAATTGAAAAAAATTCTCACCGAAGAACAGTTCAAAAAGTATCAGGAACTTGAAAATGAACGCATGCAACAACGCCGCGCAAACCGCCCTCCTACGAATAATTAGAGAGGCTATACACCGTGGCAGTGTTTAGAGAAGTTTCATAAAGTAGTTTAGTTTGATAAAAAGCCGGAGCCCAGTAAATGTTTCGGCTTTTTTGAAAAAAAACAGGAGGTTTTCAAAAACACAATATATCGAACTACGAACAAACACAAGACTTCAGCACAAAACGCGTTAACATTTATTATAAATTATCCAAGAATCTTTTTAGCATGTTAATTAAACCATTTAGTACAAAAAACATCTAAAAGAATACATTTTAAAATTATAACATTATGAAACGAACAATCATTACAAGTATTGCAATTTTATTCTTTTCAGTTCTCGCATTTGCCCAGCCACCAGGTGGAGGTCAAGGAATGCAGTTTGACCCAGAAGCAATGGTAAAAAGACAAACTGATGAAATGGTAGAATTACTTAATCTTAATGCAGATCAAACTGAAAAAGTTCAGAAACTGAACGAAAAATACCAGGAAAAACAGAGTGAGATGTTCCAGGGCATGCAAGGAGGAGGCGACTTCGCAAGCATGAGGGAAAAAATGGAGACAATGAATAAAGAAAAAGCTGCTGAATTAAAAGAAATTCTTACCGAAGAACAATTTGCTAAGTATGAGAAATCTCAAGAAGAACGCCAACAGCGTATGCGCGAAATGGGCGGTGGAGGCCCCGGCGGTGCTGGAGCTCCTCCTGCTCGTAGAGAAAGACCAAGAAATTAAAAACAAATTTCATTGAGATTAAAATTGAATAAAAAAGACTTAGAGTTAACTCTGAGTCTTTTTTATTTATAGTAGCATGAGATTTGCGTTCCCGGATAGTAATGCTTCAATATTTCCTCCGAACGATATCCTTTTCGGCACATCACCGCTGCTCCAATCTGGCACATACCCACACCATGCCCCCAACCTGCTCCGTGTAAAATAAATTGCGAAGGACTGTCGCTACCTGCATCAAACTCGCGGTCAACTACAAAGGCCGAGCTGTACAAATGACTCTCAGAAAGCCACTTTCGTATTTCAAGTTCTTTGCCCACAACCATTGAACCTTTTGTGCCCTCAATCTGGAGACGAATAATCCGCCCCGATTTTCCTCGCTCAAGGGGGACAAGATTCTGTATTTTTCCAAAATCGAAACCCGACTTCCGCTTAATCAATTCACCTATTTCGGCTTGTGTGTATTTCACTTTCCAACGATAAAAATCGTGGGTCGAACGGTCGAAATCGACCAGCACCTGTTTCAGCACCTCGGTATCAGTGGTTTTGCAAAACGAATCGGGGCTTGAACGTATAAAAGCTTCGGCATCGAAGCCTATAGGCAACTGCTCACTGTACAAATCACGAACAGCGGTCAAATAAGGCACATGTACGGGCTGCCAAACCTTGCTAAAATCTTCGCTTATTCCACCACAACACTTCGAAAAACGGGCATCGCATATTTCGTTATTAAATACCAACACCCGGCCTCGTGTTGCCGCTACCGCTTTTTGTGCATTTTCAGATAGCACTTTTGTTATACCCTGGTAGCGCTGGCAATGGTCATCGGCACACACATCAAAAGTTTGGTGGTCTTCGCGGTCGTACCATTTGCAAACTTCAACAACTTCGCCCTGTTCATCGGTTTTTACTTGCGAACCCGACTTCCGAACTTGTTTCCTGTCGTCGGATTTGAAAATTTGCGCCAACAGCCAGCTGCGCGAAACAATAGCATGCGTTTTAAGCAATTCGGGATCGTTCATGGCACTCATCTCACTCGATATCACGCTTTCCAGATATGTTTCGAGCAACACCCTGTTCACCGCCCTGATTTTTCCGTTTTCAGGCTGAAGGATCAACGCACCCTCAAACTCTTGGTTTTCGTGCTTTTCCCAATGAAAACCAATACCGATGGTTACCTCTTTCAATACAAAAGTAGAATGGCTGTTTTTGGGGTTCAGCCTTAACTTCTTCTGCCCGGTTGAAAAAGAAGTTGAAATTAATCCGGCCTCGATGGTTGCCGTGTACAATCCGGGCTGCACCGTTTTTTGGCCAAACAAAAAAGTACCTTTCAACTCAAAATTCAAGGTAGAATACAGCGCAACACCCACGCTTACCAGTGGTTCTTTATTTATAATCATAACGATATCGAATAACTTACCTCTTCAAAAATATTGATAATATCCTGTTTGGTAATTTTCTCAAAATCTTCTTTTCGTGGCGTAATAAGCACTCCGCCCATTTCGACACTGGCCGGGCTAATCATTATTTTATCCTCATTTTCGGCATAAAAACACTGTGGCCGCTGTTTTTGGCGAGGAAATAGCGCAACACGATATTTGCCGTATTCAAACCTTGCAAGAATATTCATCATTGGTTCGCCAGAGTGCTCGTTTACAGGCAATTTCGAAAGTAAATTGTTAAACTGAAATACAATCCAGCCGGCCTGCTCCGATTCAAGCACCAGGCATTCGCGCAAATAACTTTCGATTAGCACCACACGACCGTTTTTCTCGTCGATAAGTGGTTGTGCATTTTTTTCAAGCATCATATCAAGCTCGATATCAAAAGGCAATACCCTTCCGGGCACACACTGAAAATGAAAATGGTCGGGTGCCGAAGCGCCACATTCTGCCCCATTGTAAAACACGGTACGCCCTTTTAACCGATGCGAAAGTTGCAACATATCGTCCAATCGGTTAGTAATCAGCTGGGGCACATGCTGTACCGACGAAATGGTAAAATGCTCATTAAAAATCGGATACGGATTAAGCAATAGGAAATATTTTTCGAGAAGCAATACGCCTTTCTGCTCAACAGGCAAATGTTCCACACATAAAAAACACGGTCTTTGCTCAATGGCATCTTTGCTTAAATTAGCACAGGTACTGCGTTTTCGGGCAGGATTATATTGAATATCAATTTTGAAATCGGTAAAAAAAACAGAGCGTTTAATAACTTTACGAAGCTGATGGTAATTAGCAGCTGCAAGAGGCCACATTTTCAGCTGGGCACTTACAAATTCAGACAAAGGCAGGTCAGATTCAGAATGGGGCAATGCGCAATCGAACAAATGAGCATCAAAATTTTGCGGTGTATTTTTCTCTTCGACCATTTTTGGTTATTTGTTAACTAAAGCCTAACAAACTAATGTTACTACGGCTACTCCTTAATTGCACTTGCAGGAGGCGTTACCACCCACACCAACGCACCACTTTCGCCCTTTTTCAATTGCACCGAAAAAGGCAATACCGTATTAAAATAAAAGCTGTCGCCGGCCGACATCCGATACTTTTCACCATCCAAAGTAAATAAAAATTCGCCACTTTGAACCATGCAGAAAGCCTGTCCTTGATGGTTTCCGAAGAAATCGTCGATATTCGATTTTGCGACAAAGCGAATCAAAAAGGTTTCCATTTGCTTATGTACATCGTGGTGCGACAAAAGATACAATTCGCTGCCGGAGCTGTTACGTTCAACAAACTTCTGTTCGCTGCTTTTAACCAGTGGGTTACGCGATAAATCTTCGTTTTCGCCTATTAATTCGCCTACCGTAGTATTCAACTTATCGGCTATATTTTTCAAGGTAACTACCGATGGAAATGCTTTAGCCTTTTCGATTTGCGACAAAGCACTGGCACTAATACCGGCACGTCTGGCCAACTCGCCCATAGGAATTCGTAAGAAATCCCGCCGTTTTTTTATTCGTTCACCTAAGCGTTTCATAATTATTTGCTTGAATTAGTAATGGTTTTCGGTCTACGATTTCGATGCCAGCTAAAAAGCACGAGCCCTAAAACACTGAACAACAACGAAATAAGCGAAGCCATTTTGAAATCGCCTGCCATATCGTATAAAACCCCACCGGTTACCGGTCCTGCCACCCCGGCAATTCCATATCCCAAAAAGACTATCGGGTAAATGCGTCCCAGGTTATCGAGACCAAAAACCCGGGTTGTTTCGTAGGCAAAAAGCACAAAATTGGCACCAAACCCAGCCCCCACAAGCATTACCAAAAGCAAAAACGAAGCAATGGGCAGTTCTATCCAGGCAATGAAAAAAGCAGCCAGCCCCTGTGTCAACAGAGCGATAGTCAACAAAATAAAAACCGGTTTTCGATCGCTCAGCCAGCCCCAAAAAAGCCTTCCGGAAAGATTGGCTGCCGAAAAAACAATGATAGCCAACGACAACTGATTGCTGCTGTATGCGCCGGCTCCCATCAGTTTTATATTGCCAATTACCAGCAAGCCGGCAAAAGTACCCATAAACATTGAGGCAAATAACAGCATAGACTTCTTCGCTTTAATAGGCCGAAACCCGGTTGCATTGCCCAAGGGATTGGGCGGCAATAAAAAAGCCATCGCAAAAATCAGCAGCCCGTAAACCAGGGCAATCGTTCGAAAAACGGCAAACACCGTAACACCCGAGTTTAGCAGCCAACCAGCCCAAAGAGTGAGTGCAATTGAACCCGCTGCAAATCCCGATGCCGCCAAACCAGTAATAAATCCTTTTTTATGTGGAAACCATTTTACAGGCAAAGCAATGGAAGTCATGTATCCTAGCCCGGTTCCGATTCCACTTAAAACACCAATTCCCAGAAAAATAAGTAAAAAATTACCGCCCGAGAGCGAAGCCAGAAGGTATCCGGCAGCAAAAAAAAACGCACTCCCAATATACATTCCCCGTGCACTGAAACGCCTTTGCAACCGGTTCGAGAATAGCATCGAAAGTGTAAACGTAGCAATGATGGTTCCGAACACAAGTTGAGTTTGCGAAGCACGCAACCCATAGTCGTGTGTAAGCGACGGAACGAAGAGACTCCAGGCATACACACTGCCAATCAGAAACATAACGCCCGTGGGCAATGCCAGGTATTTTTCGCTTATCGAACGCACCTTTCGTGTTTATTTTTGGTAACTGTAAGCTGCTTTTCGGATTCTGTCCATAACGGCCATTCCAACACCTTCTTCCTTAATGGCTTCGATATAAATATCTTCCACCTCATCATCGTCTTCCATTTGGTGCAACACCGCGAATAAGTTCACCGCAATTTCCTGCAGGTTACCACTTTTAGATAATGCCTTAACCCGCCCCACAGAATACAAATTGCGATCCTGCTCCGAAGCGATGATAATGCCGTCGCTTTCCACATAGTTCAGCTCCGATGGTTTATCGATAATATACAAGGGCTTGCGTGGTGCATAATGACTTTTAAGCATGCCTGGAGAGGGCACATTCAGTTCGTCGAACTCGTTTTTATGGCTCAATACCTTAACATGAGTGGCCAATTCTTCGGCCGTAACAGCCCCGGGGCGAAGTATCTTTACACCCTTTTTCGTAATAAGCACCACGGTCGATTCGACCCCATAATCGGTTGAACCGCCATCGAGCAAATAAGCAGGCCCATCCAACTGTTTTTCGACATGCGAAGCCTGTGTTGGACTCAGCTTTCCGAAGCGGTTGGCGCTGGGAGCCACCAGCGGCGTACCGGCCAGTCGAATAAGCTCTACAGCCAACGGATGCGATGGCATACGTACAGCAACGGTTGGCAAACCCGAACTTACAATATCGGGCACAATAGCACTCCGGTTAAAAACAATGGTTAAAGGCCCCGGCCAGAATGCTTCGGCCAGCCGATATACTTTCTCGTCTATCGGCTGGAGAAACAACTCTTCTATTTGGTCGATGGATGAGATATGAACAATCAGCGGATCGAACTTCGGGCGCTGTTTCACCTCAAAAACTTTGGCTACTGCCCGTGCATTAAACGCATCGGCACCAAGCCCGTAAACCGTTTCGGTAGGAAAAGCGACCAATTCGCCACTTTTCAAACATTGTGCAGCATATGCAACATCCTTACCTTTAATCATAATGTACTATTTTATCTTTTCGAAGGAATTAATTTTGCGTACTCCTCAACACTGGCATCGTTCAAACAAGCTTCGATAATTTTTTTACCAAGTTCGGAGATACCCGGCTTGTTGAATTTCTGCACTTCACGCTTAAAAAATTCCGACAACATTTTGTGTCCTTCATCGTATCCTTTTTCACCCACTTCGGGTTGTTTGTAAACCTTCAGAAACCTCGATGGTATTTTGGCTCCCTCTATGGTCAGATAGTTCAGTTCGTAGCCCAACAACGACGAACGAGCCGGTTGGTACTGCTCGGGGCGAAGGCTTGCATTTCCTCTGCGGGCAAGGTATTCGCGCATCATCAGTTGAGGTTTGAACCCTACTTTCCATGCACCAACATACTGGTTGGGCGTAAGCGTATATTTCACCTTAGGGGTGGCAATAATCTGCTCGAGCAACAAGTTGGCATGTTTAATCATTTCGCCGGTAGCAAAAGGCCAATACGAACCCACTCCTTCCGACTCCATACCACCAGTGCTTACAATACTTGGGTTGGCATGACCGCGTGGCGAAACCAGTCTCCACAACCAGGCCAGTGCCGGAGGTAACAAGTGAAACATTCCGAGAATGCCATACGACGGATCCTCGGCCGAACAAGGCGGAGTTCGCACTCCAAAGCTGCGCACATCGACCGAAACGGGCTTATCGACCACACCCGGCGTAATGTCGCGGGGAAGTATCACACGTGGGTTCGGACACTTTTTACCCGGTTCGTCTTCAATATGATCCCACACCAGTGCGGTAGAGCCGGGTGTTGATTCAATGTTAAGAAACAACAAGGGCTTCGATGGGTTGATGGTTATTTTTTCCAGAAACGGGTCGTCACCATACTCATTAATCGAATCGACACGAATAAACCATGCATTTTCGGCATCGAGTACCCGCAGCTTCCCATTTTTCTTTTGAATAGAAGGATGGCAAAGTGCCATATCGTCGGTTACGGGGTTAAAGGTACAGAATAAAGGCAGATTTATCAAACGTCGTTCGCCGGTAGCCGGATTCTCGCCAATGAGTACCTGCCCGTTATTTTCGCGGACAATGTGCTGTAACATTTCGCTTTTACCGCCACCACTGGCTCCCTCGTGCATAAACGTGGTGCTGTTATCGTACGGGCTTACCACCTGCACCGTGCTGCAATGCGCTGTAATCCAGTTTTCGCGTTCGCCCTGTGTTAACAACACGCCATAAAGCCCTTTTTTGGCACTTGGACCAGGATATAAATTATACGAAAACAACTCGTGTATGTGGTCTAAGCGATTGTGTACGACTACCTGTTTTCCGTCGAAATGCGTATGCCGGAAAGGCGGTGCGACATAAATGACCGACTGTACACTAAAATTCTCGGGCAAATCGTCGATGGTTATCATTTGCTGCAACATTGAAAGCCCCATGGCAAAAAAAGCTGCATTGGACGGTGCAATAGCTATCCCACCTGAACCAATTCCTCCACGACCTGCAAAATAAAAAAACATGGCTAAATCCTGCTCTTTAAGCCACTCGAATGTTTCGTAACGTAATGGATCGAATGATTTTCCAAAACGGTCGGAATAACGTCTTTTATCCGACGGCTTCTCGTCGGCAATAACCATAGTTCCCGGGTCGCGTCGGCGCATATATGGATCTACATAATTAGCCGAAATTCCATTTTTAACCCGATGAACAATAGCTTCGGCCACCATTCCCCGGCCTTCAACCTGGTAGGCCACTTCAAACTCATCATTTTCAACACCCCCTGTAGAGGCATTTGCAAGTTCTTCGGTTGTATCGAAAAGAGTAATGTTTTTGCAATTTTGAATTACATCGACTAATTCCGACGGCAAGGCAATGTTATTCTGCCTGCATTTTTCTACTATTATTTCTTTTTGTTTCATCTTCTAAAACGATTTACTAAATTAACAACTTTGGCTGTTTTTTAACTCATATTGCAATATTATAAAACGAAAATCAAGACAAAAGTAAAAAACAATTCTAAACTATTACTTCATTTTTTAAATATTACTTCATATTTTTTCAGACTTAACATTTAGGAAATAATTAAAAAAAAACGCCCGGAAAAACCGGGCGCTTGATATATTTTTTTGAAGCATTAATTTCGATAACTGAGCCATTTACCAAGCTCTTTCCAGCTTGGCTTTTTCCCATACATAAGAATACCGGTACGGTATATTTTTGCAGCCATCCAGATGGCACCAAAAGTTGAAGCGGCCAAAATTGATATTGAAATCAAAATTTCGTACCATGGAACGCCAAATGGAATACGCACCATCATTATAATAGGCGAAGTAAATGGTATGTGCGAAGCCCAAAAAGCCAAAGATCCTTCGGGGTTCTTTATTACATTGGCCAAAATGATAATGGCTCCGATAAGCGGTACGGTAATGGGAAGCATAAACTGGTTCATATCCTCTTCAGAATCGACAGCCGATGCCACAGCAGCCATCAACGAGCTATAAAGAAGGTAGCCCAGCAAAAAATAAATCAGAAAAAATACAATAATCTGGGTAAAATCAATTCCTTCCAAAATCTCTAAGAATTTTTCTAATAACTGCTCAATATTATCTGCATCCATATTATCCATTACCTGTGCAGCCACTGGATTGTCGGTCATCATCACACTTTGATTTTCTAATGTCTGACTAGAATCTTCGGTACTAACCATTGATTGAGCGCCTAATATTATTCCGCCTACCAATATAATCCAAATCAAAAACTGGGTTAGGCCCACAGCAGCCAGCCCAATAATTTTGCCCATCATAAGCTGCACGGGTTTTGCCGACGATATTATTACCTCTACGATACGGTTTTGTTTTTCTTCGGTAACACCTCGCATTACCATGCTTCCGTAAATAAAAACAAACATGTAAATAAGAAATCCGGCCGCATAACCAACCCCCATGGCTATTTCGGTTGAGCCTTTTTTCCCTACGCCGTCGTCGCCCATTTTAAAGGTTTCGACCGAAATATTTGTTTTGGTTGCCTGCAATTGTTCTTCCAAATCGGGTATCCCCACACGCTCAACAAGTTCGGCTCGCTGTTTGTCTTCAAGCAAACGTTCAATTTGCCTGTCGATATGATTTTTCACATCGAGGTTTACCTGCTTATGGGAATAAACAATTACACGTTTTGAGTTCAATACATTTTGTGGAATATCGAGCAGGGCATAATACTCGTTGGTTTTGAGATTCTCTTTTATATTATTGAATTCATCCTCCGGAATAAAATAGAAACAGGTTGATTTCGAATCTTTCAGTTCGCCCAAAAAAATAGCCGACCGGTCGCAAACCGCTACTTTGTGTTCTTCCTGGCTTTCGCGTGTTGCCAGGTAGCCTGGTACAAACATAATTCCAGCAAATAATAGCGGGGTTAAAATGGTCAGAATCAGGAATGATTTTTTCTTAACACGGGTTAAATATTCTCGTTTAAAAATTATCCAAATTTTATTCATTGTCTTTCAGGTTTTAGTTATTTTCATTTACAACACGAATAAACACTTCGTTCATGCTGGGAATTTGCTCTGTATATGACAGCACCTCAGCATTAGCAGCTATGGCCATAAGCAAATCGTTGTGCGAACCACCATTCAGATGCCTTACGGTAAGTTCGTTAACGCGATCAGTTTCGTTATGCTGCAATATTTGGATATTTGCACCCAGTGCATTTTCAAGCTTGACAAAGCTGCCTTTGTAAACCACATCGAAGGTGTTCGTTTTGTATTTTTCTTTAACGTCGAAAATATTGCCATCGAGTATTTTTCGCGATTTATTGATAAGTGCCACATGGTCGCATATTTCTTCGACCGAACTCATATTATGGGTTGAAAAAATGATGGTTGCCCCATTTTCGCGCAGGTTTAAAATCTCCTGTTTCAACAAATTGGCATTAATAGGATCGAAGCCGCTGAAAGGCTCATCAAAAATCAGCAATTGAGGTTCGTGCAGTACAGTGCAAATAAACTGAACTTTTTGCTGCATTCCCTTCGAAAGCTCCATCAGTTTTTTGTCCCACCAGCCCTGAATTTCGAATTTTTCGAACCAATATTTCAATTTTCGCAGTGCATCGCGTCGCGACAAGCCCTTTAGTTGTGCCAGGTACAGCGACTGCTCACCCACTTTCATTTTTTTATACAAGCCACGTTCTTCGGGCAAATAACCAATCCGATAAATATCATCGGCTTTAAGTGGTTTACCATCAAAAAACACGCTCCCCGAATCGGGGGCAGTTATTTGATTGATAATGCGGATTAAGGTTGTTTTGCCTGCGCCGTTAGGACCAAGCAGCCCAAAAACCTGCCCTTTTTTAATATCGATTGAGACATCGGTGAGCGCCTGGTGGCCTGAGTAACTTTTACTAACATTTTTAATGTTAAAAAAATCCATGATGATGATGTTTGTTAAATGTTTCCGCTTATAAGTAAGCCAACTATTCAATTTGTTACAAAAATGCAAAAAAAAGGTTGAACGATACGACGACAAAAATAATAAATATGATATTTCTGTTTCCGTAAGGATATCGACTTCAACCGGATGTAGATAGCAGTTTATGGATTGCAAATACAAGGGATGAAATACGCGGATTGCATATTGCGGGCTGGCCGGAAATCCGGCGGTTATTAAAAAAAGGCTTAGCCGCTGACAATATACACCTTACGGGGCGACACTCTTGTTTTTTTGGCCAAACCCCAACAATCTTCTGTCTTTATACAATTTATTTTTAATACGGCATAACGACTGCGGGGCAACGCCAAGATACGACGCCAGGTATTTTTGTGGTATCTGCTGCAATTGCGATGGATGGTAATTTTGTGTTAACCATCGATATCGTTGTCCGGGTGTTTGACTTTTCAATTGAATTATCATCTGTTTCGAAGAATTGTCGGACTCGCTCAACAAACCATGTGTAAATTTTGTCCACGATGATAATTGCATAAGCTGCTGATATTGCTCGTAATTGATTTTCCACACATACGATTCTTCAATAGCCTGAATGCTCTCAATAGCAGGCAAACGGTTTACAAAACTAGCCCCTGAGGTAAATCCAAAAGGCGGAAATATAAAGGATTTAACAACATCGCAACCATCGTAGCTATAATAGCTGCGCAACAAACCACGCCCCAAATAATAAAAATACCGGCACGTCTCTCCTTCGTTCAATATTATTTCGTTTTTTAAATACTTCTGTTGTGTAAATGTTTGGCTTATTATTTCCCACTCGTTTGAAGAAACAGACGTGTATTTCTCCATATATTTTTTGAATTGTTTCATTTTTGCATCAATTAAGGTATCGGCACCCTGGCTGTTGAACAGCCGGATTATGATTAGCATTGATATTTAATTCAGGCATGCGCCCGCAAAAAAGGCACATACCAAAAAAATAGGAAAACAGTATAACTGAATCCACCTCAAAAAAAATAATTGATTGTTTTGAAGTAAGGACGCAAGAAAGCATTAAGCAACTTGCTTACTTCAAAAAAAGAGAAAGTCCGACAGGTGCAAGAATTTGCCTACCTGCCTGTTATGCCGATATTTTACTGATTTTTTTATTCATGCAATGCAAAAATAAAGCTTTTTTTTAATTCTTTAATCGATACAAATTGTTTTGTTTGTCTTGCAAATACATGTGCTAGTTTTACCCCTATACACTAAAACGTATTTACATTTTTTTGCCAATATAAAACACATAGCCGTAAAAGTCCTTGTACTTATAATAAAGCTGTTCTTCGTGCCGCTGGTTTGCAATAAAATCTTCAGCAGTTTTATTGCCTTTGTATTTTTCCAAAAACGCTTTCTGGGCCTCAACCTGGGGCGCATAAAAATGGTCAGTCCAACAATTAACAGGAAGAATAAATGCAGCCACAGGTATATACCCTGCATTCTGCAATTGTAAAACATTGTTGGGTATGGTATCAATTTCGGGGTAGGCATCCATCCAAAAATCGTCAATTTCTTTAGGGCGTTCACTTGTGAACCACGATACTTCCGACACAGCCACATACCCCCCTTTTTTTATGTATTTGTTCCATTCTTTCAACCCACGCTCAAAACCAATGTTGTAAATAGCGCCCTCGCTCCAAATTACATCATACTCTTCGGGTTTAAAAGGCAAGTCGTCCATCGACCCCACAACACCTTTCACCCTATGCTGCAAATTCAGGTTGCGGGCGTTTTCGTTAAACAAGTCGATAAAACGTGGGAACAAATCAATGCCGGTTATTTTGACCGGTGTATTTTGTGCCAGCACCATGGTTTGACCACCTGTGCCGCAGCCCAAATCTGCAATTCGCGACTGCCCGTTAAGATTTTCGATAAAGCCCAATGCTCGTTTGGTTACCTCAGGGCTGCCGGGCCCCTGCCGCTCAACATACGAGTAGTATTCGCAAATTAACTGTATGTCGAAATCATGGATGGATGTGTTCTCCTTACTCATGTCCTTTTATTTTTTTAAATTTCTTAATCATCTTTCCAAAATCTTTGTCTTTTTGCCGTCTTTCAGCAATGGTCGATTCATAATGAATTTGTTCACGTTTCATTTTTTGATAATTTTCGAACACCAACAAATCAATTGTTCCGTTTTCAACTGCTTCCAGCACAGCACAACCATCCTCTGCGGTATGTGTGCAATCGTTATACCTACATTCTTTCGACAATTCACTAATGGCATCAAAAGTAATCTCAAGCCCATGTCCGACATCAGCAATACCAACTTCGCGCATGCCCGGGTTATCGATAAACAAACTGCCGTTTTCAAGAATATGCAGCTCACGGTGAGTGGTTACATGCCGTCCACGGTTAATCGTTTCGTTTATGGTGTTCGTCTTCATCACCTCGCCACCTGCCAAAGTATTAAGCAGGGTCGATTTTCCAACTCCCGACGAGCCCAGCAGGCAATATGTTTTACCACTTAAGAGACTATTGTGCAAAGCCTCAATCCCATTTAACGAATGGTTACTAATGGCAAATACCGGGACACCTTTTACTCGTTTCTGAATCATATTAATCAGATTATCCTTTTCCCCGGCATCCACAAGGTCTGTTTTATTCAATACAATTATCGGCTGAATATTGGCGGCGTAGCAAATGGTTAAATATCGCTCGATACGGTTAAGGCTAAAATCGCGTCCCACAGCCTGAACAATAAATGCAAAATCAATATTAGCAGCAATTATCTGCTTTTCACCCTTTTTGCCTACTGCCTGCCGTTCTACAAGCGACTTTCGGGGCAACACAGCATGTATCAGGGCTTTATTCTCGTCATATACCGATAGAGCAACCCAGTCGCCCACCACCGGGAAATCCGCTCTACTCTGTGCCGAATATCGCAGATTTCCGAGAATCTCGGCATCATACTCCATGGTGTGAGTTTTAACCACATAACGCTCTTTATGCACAGAAACAACCCGTCCAACACCTAAGGCATCAAGCTTATTATCATTCCGGTATATTTCTAATTTGTTATCGTATCCTAAATCGGTTAAGTTCATATCTTCAACAGCTTAGCTCAAACATTCATGTGCAAATTACAAAAATTATAAAGGTCAAAGTACGGTCAAATACCCGAATAAAAAATTCACTTTGGTTAACTTCTACCTGTCTTGGGCAAACAAACCATACATTTTTCCTGGCGGTATAAGGACTGTACGAGAAAAAAGCCCCCTAACCTAACCCCTGTGGAAGCCCCCTAACCCCAACGGGGGAATAAAAAAAACCGCATAGACGCAGAGGCGCAAAGGGAAATTGGTTATTCGATATTAAAATATTTCGGGTATTACGGGTAAAAAAAACATTGTCCGTATAGTTCCGTTAGGAACGATATAATATTGTAGCGTCGGGTTTTAACCCGATGATTGGTGGTGTGACGTGTGGAAATGAGTTCCATAGGAACGGGGCATATAATTATTATTGTCAAGAGACGCAAAGAAGAAAAAAGCCCCCTAACCCCGAACATCGGGCAAATTAAAAATTCTACAAAACATTCTGTTTCAATCCATCCCGACGAGGTTGCTCGTTCGCAAAACAAATGAACTTATTTAATACCTTTGTATTATGAGGCTAACACATTATCAGTTGGAAAACATAAAAAGTTTGTCGAAAAAACATTTTGGTACACAATCGAGTGTTTTTTTGTTTGGCTCCAGAACCAATGACATGAAGAAAGGTGGAGACATTGACCTTTTTATTAGGAGCAATGACAAAACACAACTAACTATCGAAAAAAAAGTTCATTTTTTAGCCGAACTAAAAGCTAAAATAGGCAACCAACACATTGATGTTGTACTCGACAATGATAATACACGACAAAAAGAAAATTTCTATCAATCGGCAAACCAACATAAAATCCGTCTATAAACACACAATATAATTTAAGGCTATGGAAAAATGGGAAATACAAGATAAATTGTCTGAAGCCATTCAATTGTGTTCAATCCATAGTGAACGCATGACTTTTGCGCACAACAATATCAAAAAACACTTTCCACTGAGTATGGATAATTACTTAACCCTACAAGCTGTAGAACTAAGTTTTTTTGATCAACTTATATTTCGTTTCTCAAAAATGCAAGACAGCATGGGAAACAAATTGTTTCCGGCAATTCTTGAATATTTAGGCGAAGATGTTAAAGGTAAACCATTTATAGATCAGCTATCAAAACTCGAAGAACTTAATATTATTACAAATACAAATGATTGGATGCTACTTTGTGAAACCAGAAACATTGTAACACATGAATACCCATTTATTACAGATGATGTCATTCAAGGGCTTAATCTATTGCATACACATTATTTATTGTTAATTAAAATATGGGAACACATACTAAAATACATAAACCAACGAAACATTTCCACCAAAATTTAGCATGCTCCATTCACCCCATTGAGCAAGCCCACTACCCTAAACGAACCACCCTTTTCTAAAAGAGTGAAAATCGCATACATCTTTTTGAAAGCCTCCCAATCCCAAGCATCGGGCAAATTAAAAACTCCACAAAACATTCTGTTTCTATCAATCCCGGTGGGATTAGATGTTTAAAGAACATCAACGCACACCCGAACCGGTACGACCCCACCGGGGTCAATTTATTCGTGCATTAGCTATCGCTGAACTTTGTTTCGTGGCAATAAGACACCTAATATGTTTCGTGAAAAAACGGGCTAAAACCTGTTGCCCATTTGGAAATGCGGTATTTGACAGTCAAATATTCAGCCTGAATAATTTATCGTGCCGAATTGCAAACGATACATCCATTCTTTTCAAGCATTTCTTGTTGTTCTTTTGAAACCGGATTTCCAACAATATTTACATATTCAAGGTTGCACAAGTCAAACAAGGGACTAATATCATCAATTTGGTTTCCAGACACATCCAAAATTTTCAACTTTGTAAGATTACTTAGAACATCAATATACCCAATTTGATTATTTGCTAAATACAATTCTTCCAAATCTTTTAATCCCCACAACTCACTAATGTCTGACAACTTGTTATTCGACACATCTAAAATTTTCACATGGGTGCAATACTCCACTCCTTCGAGCGATTCAAGCCCGGAACCCTCCATTTCGAAATCCTCAAAATCTTCGAGATAATAGGTGGGCAAATGAACATTTGTAGTTCCATATTCTCTAATCTTCAATAGATTAAAGAATGTTCTTTCACTTTGAGATATATCGTCATCATATTCAAGCTGCTCATCATCGTCCTCATTACCAGTATAATTAAAACCCTCACCATAATCAGCATCCCACTCATATTCGGGTTCATAATCAGCAGAATATTCAACGGTTTCAACTTTCAACATATCGATATCGGACATAGAAAAGATGTGCGCAAACTTTTGAAGCTGCTCTAAATCGTTTTTCTCGTAAAGCAGGTTAATCTGCTGCTTTACAGATTCACCTTTATCGGGATGATAAAGCATTATCAGTTTAGAAAAGCATCGGGCATCCTTTTCATCATCCACATCTACATATTTTGCAATTTTATTTGCAATTTGCCTGATGCTTGCAAAGTTTTTGCTTTTATAAAGCACTATCAACTTGCCACTTATCTTATTGAGATTCTCGGTTGAATAAGCTTCCAACAAATCATGGTATAATTTTTTGATTACCATTAAGCCAGTTTTTCCTTAATAAATTGTTCAATTTCGGCCATTGCCTCGCTTGCTTCGTTAAAAAGTGGTGCTAAAAGCGGGTAACAATGAATCATGTTTTGTCCTTCCCTGAAAAACACATCAACACCTGCCTGCGTTGCTTTTTCAGCAAACTTTCGCCCATCATCGAACAGTTCGTCGCTATTGCCTGCATTGATAAATAGCGGAGGAAGCCCTTCAAGCTTACCCCAAAGCGGAGAGATGTACGGATTTTTTGCACCGTTGTTGGCTACATAGTAATAACTAAAAACATTCCAGCTATCCAAAGGAGCCAGCGAAACCTTATTCTTTGTATGGTAGGTTTCGCTTGAGCAGCTCAAGTCTGTCCATGGCGATATAGCCACAGCAGCTTTTGGTAATGGAATATTTTTATCGCGAAGTGCGATAAGGAGTGCCAGGCAAAGTCCGCCACCGGCCGATTCGCCCATCATCACAATGTTTTCAGGCTTGTATCCTTTGTCAAGTATTGCACTATATACATTTACCGAATCGTTTAGTGCAGCGGGAAAAGGATTTTCGGGAGCCAGGCCATACTCATACAAAAGAGTAGTAAACCCTGCACCTTGAGCTACTTTGGCAACAATGTTGCGATGGTCGCTGCACGAGCCAGAGACATAGCCACCACCGTGCACATAAAAAATAAGCTTGTTGTCCGGTGCATTTGCCGGCACAATCCACTCAGCTACAATTGTGTTAATAACTTCCTCTTTAATTTTAACTCCCTTAGGTAATTTTCCAAAGCGTTTAGCACCTTTTTCGCATTCTGCCCTGAACTTCAACACGGCTTCAACACTTTTCTCCTGGGTCTCTTTTTTCAACCTTCCATTGAACAAATGCCTGTTTCTCAACAAACCAATCATTATTTTTGCCTTTATGCTTGTCATAATGTTTTTCTTATATAAATACAACACAAAGTACACATAATAAAACGACACAAGAATTCACCTATGTTAACTTTAATGCTTATGGTGCAATTTATTTCGGATGCGGCTAAGCGACTGTGGGGCAACTCCCAAAAAAGAAGCTAAATATTTCAGTGGAATTTTGTGTATTAAACTAGCAGGATATCTTTTCAGTAGATTTTCGTAATTTTTTTCAGCGGTAAAAACTTTCGATTCAAGTAAACGATTTTCCACGAACTCCTGAATTTCGTTTAAGAGTTTACGCATAAAAATATTCCACGAATTTATTTGCTCCAGCTTTTTATACTGGTCGTATGTAATTTGCCAAAGTATGCAATCGTCAAGCGCCTGGATACTTTCGTGTGCGGGAGTCTGATTGCGAAAACTCACTTTCGAAGTAAAACAGTAAGGCGCAACGCAAAACATTTTGGTTACATCTTCGCCATCAACATTACAACAAAAACGTACAAGCCCCTTTTCAAAAAAATAGAAAAACCGGCAAATTGCCCCCTCTTCAAGAATCATCTCATTCTTCCGAAAACGCACTTGTTCAAATTCTTTTTCAATTAAACACCAGTCTCCATCGGGGATGTAGTGATAGGTATGAATATATTTTCTGAAATTATCCATTTACAAAAGTACGTTAGATTTTAGACATGAGATATGAGACTTTGTTTGTAATGAATTAAATATCTGCAATTTAAATAATCAAATCAGTAAGACACATACAACTTATTGTCGCCGATAAAAAAACAACAACAAACAATTGTATTTAACCACAAAAAAATAAAGATAGAAAAATGGCTTCAAAAATAAAGATTCTTTGAAGCCATAAACATGCATTACAATGTTTTTACCGGAATGCAAATATCCAGCACAAATTTGTTTTCGGGGTGA
>JAFGGY010000127.1 GCA_016930365.1 Prolixibacteraceae bacterium
AACCGATTACTGACAACCGATTACTGACAACCAATTACTGACAACCGATTACTGACAACCAATTACTGACAACCAATTACTTAATAACTCAATCTTCTGACTATAAATGGATGACATTAACTAAAAAAATATCGAACCATAACTTCAAAGCCTTTTTATGGCATGCTGGCTTTCTGGCTTTTGCGCAAAATTTTATGGATGTCGATACGGTTATACCGGCCATGGTCATTGAGTCGGGAGGGAATGCTATGCACATTGGCATAATAACGGCCATAATGTTGGGTGCTTCGAGGTTCACACAATTGTTTTTTGCCCCTTATGTAAGCAACATTCCATACAAGAAAAAATTTCTGATAGGCGGAATAAGCACCCGTGTACTTTCACTTTTTGCGTTGGGAGGTATCTTATTTTACTTGCGCAACCACCAATCATCAGCTATTCTTTGGCTTATTTTTCTGTTCATTACCATATTTGCCCTGGCCGGGGCATTTACCAACATTAGCTTTAGCGATGTGCTGGGTAAAAGCATTTTGCCCGAAAAACGAAAAACATTCTTTTCGGCCAAGCAAACCATTGCCGGGGGTATTGTTTTAGGTGCTGCATTTTTGGCTAAAATGGTCCTGAGTGCTTTTGACTACCCGGTCAATTTTGCCATCATGTTTTTCCTGGGCGCTTCATTGTTGTTAATTGCCTCGGGTGGTTTCTGGAAAGTAAAAGAAATTGAGCCATCGGAAATGAGGATTAAAAGCCTCCACGATTTTATTCAAATATTGAAAAGGGAGCTAAAAGAAAATAAAAAACTCCCCCATTTTCTGGGGTTCATCAACACCCAGGGCATCATTATTTCATTTTTACCCTTTGTGATGCTCTATGCCAAACAGTACCTCAACGCCCAAAGTAGCGACACAGGCACATTTTTGCTGTTTAAGGTTATTGGCATTGTTCTTATCAGCCTTTTGGTGTTTTTCTTCTCGAAAAAAATAAGGTACAACAAAATTCTTTATTTCAATGTTGCCCTGTCGGCTTTACTTATCCTGCTCACGTTTTTCATAAAAAACCAACACAGCCTGATACTTGTATTTGTTATGGGCGGCATGGCCTTTTCGCTGTTTACCATTACCATGAACGGACTGTTGCTTGAAGTTTCGACAAACGAAAACCGGGCTATTTACACCGGGTTTGCAGGAGCAGGCAACATCCTCCCCGCATTGGTTCCCATCGCCGGGGGTGGCATTATCAGCCTTTTTGGTTTTACCGCCTTTTTTGTCATGTACCTGGTTCTTATCCTTTCATCTTTATTCTTTATTTATAAAATCGATTGTAAAAAATGAAACACGAAAACAGTATAACATACCATCCCATAGGCATTTTCCGCAGCAACTACCAACCCAAAACCGGAGCGCCCCGGCAAGGCATTTTATACCCTGAAAACCGTGGCATCATTGAACTTTTTGAGCCTTACCCCCAGGCACTTGAAACCCTCGATATGTTCGAACGCATTATTGTACTGTTCCATTTCGACAGGGTTCAGGGTTGGGATGCAAACGTAAACCCGCCCGAATCGTCTCACAATCATCACTTCGGGCTTTTTTCAACCCGTAGTCCGCGACGGCCAAACCCGATTGGAATGACCAATATAAAGCTCGAAAAAATTGAAGGCAGAAAACTTTTTGTATCGGGCATTGATGCTTTTGACGGCACACCCGTACTTGACATCAAACCCTACCTCCCATCGGTAGATTGTGTAAGTAGTCAACAAAACGAAGAAGCAGAAGCCTACCTGGGGCATCACGATGAAGATTATATCGACGACCCGGCATTTTACAGTTAAATCATGAAAAGCCCACAACACCATATCGACAAACAAAAAGTGAATGAATTGATTAGCAAACAGGAATATGGAAAAGCATTGAACTATTTGCATAATATCCGATTAAATACCTCCGACACAAAAAAAATTGATGCGCTAATTGAGCAAATAAACACCATTTTACGTTTTCAAAATCGCGATGTCTTTGCTTCAACAAATCTTGACATGGACCCATGGTTTGAGTGAAACTTTTCGCTGTTGTCCGGCAAATTGCAAAAAATATTAAAATGACCCATGAACTAAGCATAAAACACTGAATATCAGATTGGGCTAAAGCCCAGATTCGTAGCTATATATCAGTTACCCCGGGCTTAAGCCCGGGGCTATTAAAAGCCTATATAATAGGGGCTTTAGCCCAATTTTATTTTTTTATCGGACACTATTGAAAACTTTTATTAAATTTCGGATTCTCTTATCCAAAACCAACACAATGAATACTCAACTCGAACAATTAAAAACCGAAATTTTAAGCTGCCAGAAATGCGAACTTTCGAAAACCCGTAATCATGTAATTTTTGGCGAAGGCAACGAGCATGCCCCCATTATGGTAATAGGCGAGGCTCCCGGTGCCGACGAAGACCGCATTGGCAGGCCATTTATCGGGCGCTCGGGACAACTGCTCGATAAAATATTTGCTGCCTGCGGTTTTACCCGCAACGAACATATTTTTATCAGCAACATTATACGCTGCCGTCCGCCGGGCAACCGCACACCTACCCCACAGGAAGCTGAAATATGCATGCCATGGCTTACGAAACAAATTGAAGTAATCGACCCTAAAATCATCATCCTGCTGGGAGCTACCCCTCTCAAATACCTGGCCGGTCCCACCCACCGCATTACCCGCGAACGCGGCACCTGGCTCAAGGTACAAGACCGTTTGGCCATGCCCGTTTTTCACCCGGCTGCACTGTTGCGCAACCCCAACCTGAAACGCGATACCTGGGAAGATTTTAAAAAAGTAGTTGGCAAATACCGCGAGCTTGTCGATGCCAACCATTATTCGGCACATTGCTAAAATTAATAGCCCCCTAACCCCCGAAGGGAAAGCCCCCTAACCCCCGAGGGGGGAATAAAAAAATCACTGCAAAGGGGAATTGGTCATTGGTCATTGGTCATTAGTGTATTGGATTTTGGGTTTTGGATATCCGATATTCGATATTAAAACGCCTCATGTAAAACGGGTTTAAAACCCGTTGTCCTTTTAGTTCCGATAGGAACGGTATAATATTGTAGCCTCGGGTTTTAACCCAATGGTTTGGAATGTAGCGCGGGGTGAGTTCCGTAGGAACGGGACATGTAATTATTATTGTCAAGAGGCGCAGAGAAATAAAGCCCTAACCCCAAAGCATTGTTTTTGATTGTTAGAAATATTTTGATACACGCTGACAAAGCCCCCCCTTTAGGGGGTTGGGGGGCATTCGTAAACGGGTTTAAAACCCGTTGTCCTTTTAGTTCCGATAGGAACGGTATAATATTGTAGCCTCGGGTTTTAACCCAATGGTGAAAGGGGAATCAGAGGGAAAAAAAGAGTTCCGTAGGAATGGTGCATATAATCAATTTTAATTTGTATGGGTAGCTGTGTTTTTGCATTTATTATATGTACCATGCCTATCGGCAATGTGTTTTATCCGCCACCAATTCACTAATGTTTAATAGATAAATTTCCACAAATTACACCAAACACGAATTTTAATTCGTGAATTCGTGGCATTCAAATACTAAATATGTCTTATAAAAAAACAAATTGGAAACCTGTCCTCCTCTTAAAGAACGGGTTTAAAACCCGTTGTCCGTTTAGCTCTGCCCGCAACTTCAGCACTCTAATAGAACCACCCTTTTCTAAAGAATGAAACACACAAACTTGTTTTGAATGAACGGGTTAGTCTGTTTGGAACAACATGTGGCATTACATCATTCAACAATACGAAAATAATTCATTACCTGATGATTTTGGATTTCAAAATCATCGGAACCCGAATAAACAAGCATTGATTTGTTTATCCGGTTGGGCAATAATTTAGTTAAGTAATTCAACCCTTTAAGAAAGTTCTGGTGAAATGTAGATGATGATTTTATTTCATAAAGGTTCAATCCATACCCCTGCTCCTGAACCACATCAACTTCGTTATTGTGATTATCGCGGTAAAAATAAAAATTGCTGTCGAGCCCCGTATTATAGCGATTTTTCACCAAGTCCAACAAAACCATATTCTCAAAAAGCACCCCCCGTAAAGGATGTGTTTCAATATGCTTTTCGTTTTCAATCCCCAATAAAAATGAGGCCAGCCCTACATCGTAAAAATACAGCTTGGGCGATTTAACCAGTCGTTTTTTTAAATTGGCATGCCATGGAGGCAAAACATAAACAATATACGAAGCTTCAAGAATCGACAACCAATGCTTAATGGTTTGATTCGACACACCTATCTCGTTCGACAAAGCCGAAGCGTTAAAAAGCTGTCCAATACGCCCTGCACACAAACGGATAAACAACTGAAACTGGCGTAAATTCTGGATATTGCTTATTTGCCTCACATCACGCTCGATATATGTTTCGTAATAATTTCGATAAGCTTTGTACGGATTCAACTTGTTTGCATAAACCCCGGGATAAAACCCATGCAACATAATCTGATTCAAGCTTAAGCCTTGAATTTCTTTTTTAACTTCAGAAAATGAAAAAGGGAGTAACTTTAATAAAGCTGTACGTCCGGCCAGACTCTGATTAACCTTGTTTAATACCGACAACTGATTGCTACCGGTTAAAACAAACATTCCCTTTGCAGCACTTGAGTCAACCACACCTTGTATGTAAGACAGAATTTCGGGAAAATGCTGAAACTCGTCAATAATAACCCCATTGGCATTTGCCTTTAAAAAGGCGTTAGGGTCAGCCTGTACCTGTTCGCGTGTATCGGGGTTTTCAAATGAATAGTACGAATACAAGGGAAATACCATTTTTGCCAAGGTTGTTTTGCCCGACTGTCGCGGCCCGGTGATAGTTACCACCGGATACTGCAAAGCCATTTCTTTCAATTCAGATTCAATTTTTCGTCGAATGAGCATTTTGTACATTTTTGAAGCTACACTTCCATTTTGTACAAATCTATGCAATTAATTTGATATTAGCAATTTATATTAGCAGAGCTACAATATTGATTCATGCCTAACGGCATTCCAATTTACAGTTCAGCAGGAACGGAATAATATTGTAGCGTCGGGTTTCAACCCGATGGTTTGGAATGTAGCGCGGGGTTGAGTTCCGTAGGAACGGGACATGTAATTATTTCAAATTTGTGCGGGGTGTTTATAATGGTGATTGTTATATGTACCATGCCTACGGCATTCCAACGCATTTTGATTCCGCATTTTCCAATGGTTGAAACCACAGGCTACAATATGGAATCATGCCCAAGGGCATTCCGATTTGCAGTTCCGATAGGAACGGTATAATATTGTAGCGTCGGGTTTCAACCCGATGGTGAAAGGTATTTGAAGGTGTGAGTTCCGTAGGAACGGTGAATATAACTGTTTCAAATTTGAAGGGGTGTTCATGGTGGAAATTATTATATGCACCATGCCGATGGAATTCTGGCCTGTTCGTTGCAGTTTTTTCCCTATGGTTGAAACCAAACCGTGTCCCGGAAATCGGGAGGCTGTAATAGGGAATCATATCTAAGGGCATTGGATTATTATCCGCCACGAATGCACAAATATTTTTATTGATAAATTCTGCTTTTAAAATTACACCAAACACGAATTTTAATTCATGGATTCGTGGTATTTTTAAAACAAATCTTTTTAGCATAAAACGGGTTAAAAACCCGTTGTCCTTTTAGAAAAAAAATTCACCACAACGATAGCACTCTGTTTAAAATTGTGATGTTTTTAATTGCTCCGTTTTTCAATAATCCAATATTTGAAAAAGGGGTCATCAATCTCGTATTTTCCATTGGTTTGAATAACAAAACCATTGGTCATCAACCTCTTCAGGCTACTAAAAACAGTACTGGTGGCATTAATATTGGTTGCTTCCAAGAAAGCAGCAGTAAGCGGTTCTTTTTTATTTGTTGCCAAGCCACTAATTACCTTTTTTTCGGTATTTTTAAGGTTAATCCACAATCGCTCATAATCATAATCGTGCATTCTCAAGTGGACTGCAATAGCTTCATCTATAGGTTTTTCTATACTTTGGTCTTGCTTAAGCAAATTCCAAATCATAAATGATAATTGTTGCGTATAATAAGGATGTCCATCGGTAAATGCAACAATTTCTTTTGCAATTCTTTTATTTTCCGAAGTGAACCCTTGAAGATTTTTTGAAATAAAAGCAACAAAATGCTCCTTTTTAATTTTTTCAAGCTGCATCAATTGTGAAAAATGATAAAATGGAGAATTCTTACGTTCAAAAATATTGCGCATCATCGACTCCTGGCTACCAAGGAATACATAATTAACACACTTGTGATTCTGTAATATTGAACGCAATTTTCTGTCCATACTTTTATCTATTCGCTTTATTTCCTGAAATTCGTCAAGAACTACAATTGACCTTTTCGTTGAGGAACTTAGTTCTTCCAAAAGGTTTAAAACGTCTTCGAGCAATGGTCCCTGATTTGACCCGGGTTTGAAAGATATTTCCATATCGCCATTAACCGGATTTAATGAAAGTGAAGGAAGCACCCTGAAATTTTTTATTTTTTGTTTCAGATGCGTTACGGGAAAGAGACGATAAATTTGCTTCAGATATTGCGCTGCAAAATCTTCAATGCTATTTGAAAATTGCAAATTTAACACAACCGCCTTGCGACTACTGTTTTTCAATACTTTGTAAACAAGACTTGTTTTCCCGAATCGTCTTGGACTGATAATTACAAGATGATTATTGCTATTGATTACTTCCGTTACGGCTTTAAGTTCATCTTTTCGGTTTATGAAGAAAGGCGCATCAACTACACTGCCAAATTTAAAAGGGTTCGTTTGCATGATTGCGATATTTTTCGTTGCGATATTTTTCGCAATATATCACAAATTTTAAACAAAGGCAAGAAACGGGTTAAAAACCCGTTGTCCGTTTAGCGCAGCCGGCAACTTCAGCACTCTAATAGGACTACCCTTTTCTAAAGGGTGAAAAACCGAAAACATGTTGTGAAAAGCCTCTCCTCCTAATTTATCATTCGCACGGTTTCGTTGGCTATTACCAATTCTTCATCGGTTTGAATAATCATGACTTCTACTTTTGAACAATCGGAACAAATAGAAGTATCGCAGCCACGAAGCCCCTTATTTTTTTCTTTATCCAGATTTATCCCTAAAAATTCGAGGTTGCTTAGACAAAGCTCACGCACTTTCCAATTATTTTCACCAATTCCGCCGGTAAACACCACAAGGTCGAGTCCGTTCAACTCGGCAGCATAAGCACCAATGTAATGTTTCACCCTGTGAGCATAAACCTGCAACGCACGTTCAGCATTTTCGTTTCCATCAATCATGGCATCGGCCAGGTCGCGCATATCCGAAGAAAAACCATTGGAAAGCCCGTACATTCCGCTTTCTTTATTCAGAAGTGTTACAACATCGTGAAGCGGTAGGTTTTCTTTTTTCATCAGGTATTCAATAATCCCCGGGTCAACTACGCCACTTCGGGTTCCCATTACCAGTCCATAATTTGGGGTGAAACCCATCGATGTATCAATCGATTTACCATTTTTGATAGCAGTTATCGATGCACCATTTCCGAGATGACAGGTTATTATCTTTTTTGTATTGAAATCCCAGCCCATCTGTTCACAGGCTTTTTGGGCAACAAACTGGTGACTTGTGCCATGAAATCCATAGCGTCTGATATGGTGTTTTTTATAATATTTATACGGAATTCCATACAAATAGGCTTTTTCGGGCATCGTTTGATGGAAAGCCGTATCGAAAACACCTACCTGTGGCTTACCGGGAAGCAAGCGTTCCATTGCCTCAACACCTTGTATATTAGCTGGATTATGAAGAGGAGCTAAGTCAATCAATTCAGTCATTTTTGCTTTCACTTCATCACTTATAAGCACACTGCCCGAAAATGTTTCGCCACCATGCACCAAACGATGACCAACCGCGTTAATTTCGTTATATGAATTCAATACGCTATGTCTTTCATCAGTCAGAAGTTTCAAAATCAAATCGAT
>JAFGGY010000128.1 GCA_016930365.1 Prolixibacteraceae bacterium
CCAGTAATCAGTAATCAGTAATCAGTAATCAGTAACCAGTAACCAGTAATCAGTAACCAGTAATCAGTAATCAGTAACCAGTAATCAGTAACCAGTAATCAGTAAATTGAAACCTGGAACCTTTAACCTGAAACTTGAAACCTTTAACCAGTAATCAGTAATCAGTAACCAGTAACCAGTAATCAGTAATCAGTAACCAGTAATCAGTAATCAGTAATCAGTAATCAGTAACCAGTAATCAGTAACCTGAAACCTTTAACCTGAAACTTGAAACCTGAATTGGAGCGAAGCGAAAATCAACGGAGCGTAGCGTAGTTAAACCTGAAACCTTTACCCCTGTGAAATAACGCTTTGCGTTAATATCTTCGATATTATTTCACGGGGTAAACCTGAAACCTGTAACAAAACGATATGACATCGTTAAAAAAAATATTCATTCTGCTCCTTATGGTAAATGTTGGGGGAGCAATGGCTAAAAGCATCGACATTTCGCCCGATAAACTGAAATGCCCGCCACGCATTATTCGTACTTGCTGTGCTTTTGGCTACGATGTAAAATATTGGGGTGTACCTTTTATCAGCAACAGTGAGATAACAGCTGTCGATAAGCTTGGGCATCATCAGTACCTGGGCAACAGGAACGAAGGAAACGGCATTATTTATTCACACCGAGGTGGCTTTGTCGATATAGGCCACTTGCGCGACCAGGCCGACTGGACTGTATTCCTCTACGAGAAAATTAAGTTAGCTCGTGGTTCGAGAGAAACGATGAAACTGGGTTATGAAGCCGGGGTTAAAAAACTTCTTCTCAATATCCCCAACGATTTTTCCGACGACAATGCCTTAAGGCTCGCCGCGTACATTGCCTATCATTTGTCGTTGTGGCACGAAATAGCCACCTGGTATGGTGCTTCAACCGTGCCTTTGCTGCCCGAGCGTTATTCGGCCTTTTCAGTCGAAGACGACTTTTCGAACCGGCTGGGTATTGAGCTGGCCACGCGGGCTATAAAAAGCGATATAAATTTCGAGGAGGCCATGGATTTCGAAATCAGGGCCATACTCGACACCTTACAGGCCGTACAAACCGAAGACGAAACCATTGCAGCCATGGAAAGTGTACGCAATGTATGGTGGACTCGCGAAAAGAAACTACCAAACAGGGGCGTGTTGTTGCAATACAGTGTTCCCCAATTTGGAATTGCTACACCTGCACTTTTGCAGGTTCAAGATGCTATTTACAAACCTTATGTGATAGAATTGCTGGCCGAAACGACCGAAAACGTAAGCCTCGATAAGTATTTTTCGCTTAGAATGAGGCTAAATGGAAAAATTCCATGGCAAAAAATATTTCCTGCACGTATTAAGCGGGTTGTTACCCAATCCGACTTCAAAAGCCTACTCGAAGCTGTTCGGAGCGACATAGAGAATAAACCATAAATACATTATTATTCATTTTATTAATAAAAACTCACAATACATACCTTAAATTTTAAATTTTTTTAATAAAATTGCACAATACTCGCAAAAATGAATATTTTTGTTGGAGTGCCTAACCAAAGCGAATGAATATGAAACCATTAAAATCTGGCGTAACATTTTCTAAGTGGTTGTTAAGGATTACCCTGGTTGTTTATTTAATCGCTTTTTATCATGGAACATTGGCATATCTCGATTTTCTGGATGTGTCGTTTGTTTTTGCATTAATATACATTATTGCAGCAGTTGCTCTGTTATTTGGTGGTTTTAGGAAAAGAGACAATATAACGGTTTACAGCGCGTTATTGCTTTTGTTGGCAGTAGCGTTTAACATATATCTCGATGTGGCCGACGGTATTTATGGCGTAATCAGTCATTTACTTCCGTTGTCCATCGCCTTTTTTTTCCTTACAAACGGGAACAAATAAGGCAATTGTGGTATGAAAAATTAAACAAAACTATTTAAACGATAAATATGTTTTCAAAGCGATTAAGCATAGCATTGTGTGCAACAATGTGTTTCGGAACCCTTCTTTTCGGTAACAATCCCGAAAGTTCCGTCAATACCAAACCGGTTGAAGAAGAAAATATTTGGATGGCTCCAGAGGCAGTAGATTTTGAAGCTGAAGGTGTTAGACCAAAATGTAATACTGATGCAAATGGTTATTTTACTATTCAAATTATAGGTACACTTACCGATCCCAATGACGACAGTTTTGATTTTGTAGTAAAGGACGTTGAAACAGGAACTCAGGTTGATAATGGTACTGAGTATGGTATGTCCTTTGATACAAATCCAATTTTGGCACCCGGTGACTATGAAATAAGCGTTACTGAACGGAGCTCCAATATTACAATGGAGCCAAAAACTCGTAAAATCGAAGTTAAATTGCCAATACAAATAACAGGAAGTAGTTCTTCGCCTGATTGTTCAAATGGGCAAGGGGAAATTACGATTAATGTTTCAGGAGGCAATGGGGGTTATGATTATTATTTGAATTACGGACAGCCCAATCAACTTACACCAACGAATTCAACAAGTAATTCAGCTACATTCACAATAAATAATTCAGGAACATATACAGCATCTGTTATTGATAGTGAGGGATGCCCTGGTAGTTACTCCGGAACATTTAACATCAATATTCCAGAAGATATTAATCCTTCCGTTATACCAGGTACAATTGACTGCCCGGGTGACGAGACTACAATAACTCTTAATAATTTACCATCTGACGCTTCTTCTTACCAAATAAAATTAGATGGGAACCATAAAACTGTTGATAGGAGTGGAACCACTGCAATTATTTCTAATGTCTCTGCAGGTCCTCACATTTTAACTATTGAAAGGCCAAGCTGTTCGAGTGATGAATGGAAGTATTTATCAGGCAACCCTTTTACAATTGAAGATTATGCACCGGTAGGTTTTTATTGGAATGTCGATCCAAACAGCATGAGCATTAACTGTTTTGGTGATGACACAACAGCTGTAGTTACAGTTACCGGTGGAAAAACAGGTGCAACTGTAAAATTAAGCCTCAGGAATGATGATGTGGTAGGGGGTAATATTAGGGAGTTGAATCCGAATTTAAATTTTGGAATTCCTTTTACAATTTATAATTTGGAAGCAAATACCGGATATACACTTATTGCAGAAGATCCCAGTGGTAATTGTAATGTATTAAAAGAATATCCGTTTTCAATTTCAGGTCCGGATAATAAATTTGAAATAAATGGTTTAAGACCTAAAGATGTATCTTGCAATGGCGAAACTGACGGGGAAATAAAAGTGACCTACAGCAATGGAGGTTCAGGCGATATTTACTATTCTCTTGATGAAGGGGTTACTTTCGAAGGTGTTTTACCATCTGATAATATAATAAAAAATCTCGAAGGTAACAGACCATATTATGTGGTATTAAGAAATGACAATTACTGTTATACAGAATCTGTTAATGCAACAATTAGAGAACCCGCTCCCATTGATGTAACTCTTTCAGTTTTGGACGATATTGTATGCCCCGATGGAGTAGGCAAGTTAGAAGCAATAACAACTGGTGGAGTTAGCCCACGATATTATACATTAAATGATAGTGATGGAAATCCTGTTTCTCCTTATGATGGATATCAGGCTGGGGATACACTACGCTTTTCAAATTTACCAAGTGGCGAATATACTGTTGAGGTAAAAGGTGGAACCTGTGCAACAGGTGACTCAGATATTGAAACACTAAGCGATATACCGGACGTTAATATAACAATTGCTCATGATCCAGTTTTATGTCGTGATGAGCCAATTAATAATTTTCATGTATTCGCTATTGGTGGAGATGGAAGTAAATTTTCTTTTACATTGAAAGATGAAAATGGAATAGTAGCTCCGAGTGTTACAGAACTTGCTCCTGGTGATGGTTATACATTTAATGGATTAAATCCAGGCAAGAAATACATTGTTGAAGCTAGTTATGGTAGTTGTGGTGTAGTTGCTTCTGAGGATACACTAATTACTAATCCCCCGATATTTAATGTGATTTATCCCGATACAGTTAATTTGCAATGTTATGGTGGTGATACGGCTATAACTATTAGTGCATCTGGTAAAAAGCCATTTGAAATTTCACCCGATGGAATTACTTATAATGCTTTTTCTAGCAATGATGAAAAACATGTATTACCAGGATTGACGGAGGGTAATTATTCATATTTTTTACGTGATGGTAATGGATGCCTTTTTAATGATGGCAATCCTATTTTGATTAATGTTATTGAGCCGACACAAATTAATGTCAATGTGCTTACCAGTAATCCCAAAGTTAAATGTTATGGTGAAGCAGATGCAGAAGTTGAATTGGAAATAACCGGAGGTAGCGCACCATTCTGGGTTGAGGT
The DNA here is from genome assembly GCA_016930365.1 of Prolixibacteraceae bacterium. Lineage (GTDB taxonomy): Bacteria > Bacteroidota > Bacteroidia > Bacteroidales > Prolixibacteraceae > Roseimarinus. The sequence goes on from JAFGGY010000128.1 coordinate 4,366, forward strand.
AATAGGCAGTGGAAGACCTGTAAAATCAACTGACAATAATGGATTTGTAACTTTTATGTTACCAGCCGGTGTAGATTATGATTTGTTTATTGAAGAAGATGGAAACCGATGCAGTGTAACCCGTGAAGATGTTTTCTCAGTACAAGGACCACTAGCGCCACTTTCATTTACTCCAATAGTTGAAGAACCAATGTTGAAATGTTATGGTGATTCAACATTAGTAACGGTTGATAATATTTCAGGTGGATGGCCAAGCACATACAGTATTAATATAAAAGGTGGAAATGGTGTCGATGAAGACTTACCACCTTCGAACTCAATGTATTTAAAACACGGAACTTATTATATAACTGTTAGCGATATTAATAATGGTTGTATTGCTATTGATACAATCGAAATTGAGCAGCCAACAAAGTTGAAACTTGATGGTTTAGACCATTCAAATGTTAGTTGTAATGGCTTTGATGATGCAACAATTTCTTTTACTGTTTCAGGTGGAACTGGTACATATAGTTGGGGTATAAATAATGTCCCTACAAATTCTATTATTGCAGATAATTTTATAATAACGAATGCCGACTTCAATTTTGAGATTGATGTTCCATATCATTTATTTATTGGAGATGAAAATGGCTGTACTGTTGAAAGTGAAGAAATTTTAATACAAGAACCCGAACCAATTACCTTCGAGGTTCAGCGTGATTCTTTTGTAAGCTGTTTTGGTGCTGCCGATGGTAAAATAAATATTATAAATGCCAGTGGCTCATGGGATACCGGTTACCTGGCTTGGATCGCTCCTGCCGGGGGTACTTTCGAGCAGACAAACTACCCGGTTATTAGAGATTTACCTGCTGGAAATTACGAAGTTAAATTGTCGAACCGCGATGAAACTTGTTTTTCAGACCTAGTTGAAGTTAAAATTAAAGAGCCCACACCATTATATTTCTCTGAAACCGAATTTGAAATCACCCATTTAAGGTGTTACAACGTACCAACCGGAAAGCTTGTTGTTAAAGCTGCCGGTGGATTGCCTTTCGATTTGGAATATCGCATTGCCAATGGGGGAACATACGATTCAGGTTACGGAGATAGCAATGTTTTCGAGGATCTGCCTTCCGGTTTTTACGATGTGTGGATTCGTATTGCCGGTAACGATAATTGTTTTCTTCAGTATTCTGTAGAATATGGCGAAAAGATTGAAATTGAAAATCCTGCCGAATTGATTATTGATAGTCTGGTAGTAAACAATTTCAGATGTCGTGATGATATTGTACGTGGTTCAGTTCGGATTGTCGCACAGGGCGGTGTTGGCATTAAGCATTATTTCTTATCCGATGCTCCTGCACGTATTACCGATAATCCGAATACGACAGGAATTTTTACCGAACTTGGAGAGTTAGGACAAAATACAACAACTTATCATTATTATGTTACTGACGAAAATGGCTGTCAAACCGATGAGCAATCATTTAACATCATTAACCCGCCGAAACTTGAAATTTCGGGCTGGGAAAAGTTCGATGCCTTGTGTCATAACGACAGAAACGGGTCAATCGACCTAACCATTGTAGGTGGAACCGTAGAATCGGACTATACCATTACAGATTGGTTAAATCCAGGCTTAACATATAACGTTGAGAAAGTAACCGATAACAATTATATTATAAACAGCCTGGGATCTTCGAACCCTGCCGGAACGGAATACCAACCGGTAGTTACCGACGATAATGGTTGCGAAGTAATGATTGAGACCCCTGTTTTGATTGAAAATCCCGAACAGGTTGAATACGAGGTTACAATCGACAGTGCCTTATGCCATGGCGATATCGACGATAAAATTATTATACACGCTACCGGTGGTACCGGCAATTATTATTACAGTCTCGATGGTGGTAATACTTACGGCGCATTGGAAGACAGTATTTTTGTAAATGAACCCGAAGGTTTGAAAAAACCCTATGTGAAAGACGAAAATCAATGTGTGTCGCCAAATGTTTGGCCCGAATTTCAATATGAAGAGCCCAAACCATTGGAGGTGCGCTTTACCAAGCAAGGTATTCAGTGTTGGGAAGATGAATTTGGAAATGTAGTACTCGACATTACTGGGGGTACTGGTAATTATTATATGAGCATTAACGACAAAGACTTTGGTGCATCAGGTTCGTATTCAAACCCATACGAAATACCACGCGACCGGCGCGATACAACCATATACGACTTGTTGGATAACGACATACAACTACCCGAAGCACAAACCTTTGCAATTTATCTGAAAGATAAAAACGGGTGTCATGTGCAAAATATCGAAGGGGTAAATTCAATACAAAAACCGGTTATTACCACTACTTTTGAGCGACCCGATCCATTGGTTCTTTTGGAAGATCCGATTCCGTACCCGGTAACCTGTGCAGGCGACCGAACCGGACGTATAGGTTTCAAAGTGGAGGGCGGAACATTCCCTAACTTCGTATTTACCGCGACCAAACAGCAAGATCCACATCAATATTCATCGCAACAGTTTAACGGTGCAGTTAATTCATCGGGCAGGGGCGAAATTGAAAAACTCTATTCGGGTATTTACCGTTGTGAGGTAACCGACGATCATGGTTGCCAGGCACATACTCCCGATTTGGTAGAAATAGATTATGTTGATGTAGAAATCGATGCCGAGTTCGATTCAATCAGTGTTGTTATTTACGATACCATACAGCCGGTTTGCGATAGCAAAAGCAACGGCGAGTTACATATTAATGTATTGAACTACATGGATATGGGTGTCGATGTAAAACTCGAAAAATTCAACAATGGTAGTGGAATTTTCCAGATTCATAAAGACGATACCATAACCTATACCGCCGAAGATGGCGACATCATATTTAATCCCGAAGTCGATTTCTCAACCTACGAGGTGCATCAGCAACTTTTAGCCGAACGTTTAGGAATTGGTCTTTACCAGGTTATAGCACAAGATCGTCGATCGACCTGTACCGATACTGTGGTGTTTAACCTCTCATCGGAGTTTGGAGCCGATTGCCCAATGGTTAGTTATTACAATTGGTTCTCACCACATAGCGGTAACCTTGAAAATGATGAATGGGAAATTATCGAAACCGAGTACGAAGATTATTTATTGCAGATTTATACTTCGTATGGAGAGCTGGTTTATTCCGATAAAGGGAACTCCGACATTGAGAATATCAAATGGGATGGACTCGATGACAATGGAATGCCTGCTCCGGTTGGAACATACATTTATATATTGCAAAAATCAAATGGAGTAAGAGATACAATTATTAACGGAAATGTTTCTATAATACGAAACGTGTATAAATAAACTGGTTTTATGAAACGAACATGTTGCATAAGAAACCAAAAGTTAATTGTTAAGCATCGCAACATGAAGTTCCATACTTCATTAAGAAATAAAAATATTATAGTATGAAAAAGGCTCTACTAACTATATTGATAGGTTTTCTATTTTATAGTGGCTTTTCGCAGCAAACTTATCAGTATCGGTATCATATATTCGATAGCTACTTGTTAAACCCGGCTTATGTTGGTGATGGGGAGTATTATACCATTCAAACCGGTTTCGACCAGCGTTTTTATGGCTTGTCAAACAGCTCACCACGAACTTCTTTTTTAACCGCTCATTCACGTTTGGGGAAAGGGTATTTGTTTGAAAAAGATGGGAAAATCAATAAGTTTTTCGGACAATTTGGTAATGTGGCTCTTGGATTTCAGTTTTTGCAATATGCTTATGGGCCGAGCGTTGAAACGAATATCGGCTTAACCTATGGATATCATCTCGATTTAAATCCCAATGTAATTACAAAGCGGCCTCGTAAGCTGGTGTTTGCCTTTACACCAAGATTACAAAGAGTAGGCTTCAATGTTAATAAACTAAATTTAACCGGTATTGATGGTTTGGCTATTGAGCATGATGAAAACGACTTTATTGATTTGGCCAGTATTGATAAAATAGCATCGTGGTTTTTCACCTCCGATTTGGGCGTTTTATACCAAACAGTAAATGCCGATATAGGCCTCGGAGGGTTAAATCTTATACCCTATAAAAACAAACTCGAAACCGATAGTTTGTTCCTCGAAGATGCAAGTATGTATACTTACGATTCGTTATATGCCTCAAAATATTTTGTCAATTTCAAGGTAAAGTTTCTCAATATACACGAGTCACGTACCTTTGATTTGGACTTTGTGCCAACTTTTTCTGCTATGTATGCGCCCAAAACCTCGCATGCCGAGTTTTTCCTCGATATGAAACTCGATGGGTATTTTAAAAGGCACATTGCCGGCATTCGTAGCGAAATTATTATGAACGGTCAGTTGGGGGTAAACATTCACTACATGAAAAGCTATTCGGAGAAGCATCTGAATCTGATTAATCCCTATGTGGTATTCGATTTCAAAAACTACGCTATAACATACATGCATAGCTTTTACATTAACAACGATTTGGTTAAAGCTCCGGGTATTAGTGGCGGTAGCCGAATTGGCGTTTTACTGAAGATAGGTAACGATCGTATTAAGCGTAAAACAACTACATCGAACCCATTTATGAAAAGAAAGTAATTGTTTAAGATAGAAGTGTCCTTGAGATAATTGATGATTCAAGGGCATATAAAAGAATTGGGGAGTTTGACCGCTATGCGATCAAACTCCCCAATTCACATGAATAGGAATGCCTGTTTTTTGTAGTTCAGAAAAGCGGAACAACATCGAAAACTAAAATCGGTGTAAATAGAGCATTCTGGAAAAGATATATTTGAAATTAGTCGCTGATCTCAATAGCTTTTATATCTTCTTTTATTGCATGAACGGCACCTTCGATAGATGAAGCCTCCTTTGATGAAGCATTGTATCGAACACCACTTGTTTTTACAAAAATCCCTGTCATTAGGTTTGAATTTACTCTATATGAAAAACGGGTGAAGTTAGATAGTACTTTAACCCTGTATTCGCCCCACAGCTTACCAATAGAAGCATGTACGTAGAAATCATCTAAGATCATAATAACATCCATTTTCTTCTTGAATTTGGACATGTAATCAGCCCATTGGTTATACCATATATCACAATCTTCCTTTGTTTCAATATTCCAATGAGGTTCTACAATAATAACATCGTTAGCTGTGTCGTGTTTGAAATTAATAATTCCTTTCATAGTTATGTTTTATGGTTAAAATAAATAGATAATGCCTATTGTTTTTGAGTTGTGTATATATTATGACTTATTAATGGTTTCTTAGTCAAAGATATAAAAAAGCTTGAAAGAGTGTGTTTTGTCAATTGTATTTTATGAATGGAATTAATTTTATCAATAAACAACGAAGATCAAAATAAAAATCAGTGTTGTCCGGTTAAGTAAAAAAAATCATAAAGATTTTCTTAGTAAGCTCCACTACGTTTTGGATTCGTTTCGCTCGCAATTGACTTGATTATGTGCCTGGATGCAATTAAAAACAATTGTACAGACGCAATACTTTTACGGCTTTTTGCACCTTAGCGTCTTTACAGAATAGGAGTTTTGGGACTGTGAGCACTGAGAGAATGAGATATTTTGCGGCGACAACCTGGAACCTGAAACCTGAATTGGAGCGTAGCGAAAATCAACGGAGCGTAGTGTAGTTAAACCTGTAACCTGGAATAAACTGAAAGCAATAGAAGGCAATAGAATACGATAGAAAACAATAGAAGGCAATTGAATTTCATCAGATAACCTTTGTGCTTTCGTGTCTTAGTGTTTAACCTGTAACTTGTAATCTGAAACCTGAAACCTGAAAACAATTGAAACCAATGGAAATCTTCCCCATCCCAATAACCCATTTCCCCAGCAACCCAATATTCCAATATTCCAATATTCCATCACCCCAATATCCCAATATTACATCACCTCATCACCTCATCACCTCATCACCCCATCACCTCATCACCCCAATATCCAATTTCTACGCTTTCGCGTTTCATTACTTCCACAATTAAATTACTTTTGTAATTGCTTAATTAGCTGCTAAAAGCAATTTTTTATGCTTTGTGGCTAAAGGCCTATGTTTAAACTTGTTAAAACAATACAATAACGATATGGGAATTACACAATTTCTGGGTGGTTTGTTTGGAACCAAATCCGACCGCGATATAAAGGAAATAATGCCGGTGGTTGATGCCATTAAAGCTGAATACGATAAGATTATAAATTTTTCGCACGACGAACTACGATCGGAAACGGAAAAGATTAAAAAGCAGATTGCCGATTACATCAAATCCGAAGAGGACGAAATTGCAGAATTAAAAAGCAAGGCCGAAGATGCCGAGATTGAAGAAAGCGAAAAGATGTACGATCGCATCGATAAGCTTACCGAAACCATCGACGAAAAACTGGAGGAAGTGTTAAAGCAGGTTTTGCCACGTGCTTTTGCTGTTGTTAAAGAAACAGCTCGCCGCTTTAAAGAGAACGAACAAATTGAGGTTACGGCTACCGACTTCGATCGAGAGATGGCTGCACGTTACGATCATATTGCCATTAATGGCGATACGGCTACCTGGAACAATACCTGGATGGCCGGAGGCAACGAAGTTACCTGGGATATGGTACATTACGACGTTCAGCTTATTGGTGGTGTCGTACTGCACAATGGTAACATTGCTGAAATGGCAACCGGTGAAGGTAAAACTCTGGTGGCAACCCTGCCGGTTTTTTTGAATGCTCTTACCGGTAAAGGAGTGCATGTGGTTACGGTGAACGATTACCTGGCCAAACGTGACTCCGAATGGATGGGGCCTATTTATCAGTTTCACGGTCTTTCGGTCGATTGCATCGACAGACACCGACCGAATTCCGAAGACCGCCGTAAGGCCTACAATGCCGATATAACCTTTGGTACCAATAACGAATTTGGTTTCGACTATCTGCGCGACAATATGGCCATTAATCCCGAGGATTTGGTGCAGCGCAAGCATCATTACGCAATTGTTGATGAGGTTGACTCTGTATTGATTGACGATGCCCGTACACCGCTAATTATTTCAGGTCCGGTGCCAAAAGCTACTGGCGACGAGCTGTTTATGGAATACCGGCCAAAAGTGGAAAGTCTGGTTGCAGCACAGCGGAAAATGGTAACACAATTGCTGGCCGATGCAAAAAAATTGCTGACCAAAGAAAATGCCACAAAGAAAGAACTTGAAGAAGGCGCACTGTTGTTGCTGAGAGCTCACAAAGGATTACCCAAAAACAATGCAATTATTAAATTTCTGAGCGAAGAGGGTATTAAAGCACAGATGCATAAAACGGAAAACTACTATATGCAGGACAACAATAAAAATATGCATATTGTAACCGATCCGCTTTATTTTATAATTGAAGAGCAACATAATTCAATCGAGTTAACCGATAAAGGTCTTGACCTGATATCGGGCGATGTTGATGATCCGAATTTTTTCGTAATGCCGGATATGGGCGAAGAAATGGCAATACTTGAGAACGATAAAAGTTTATCGGACGAAGAGCGAATAGCTCAAAAAGACGAGTTGTTGCAAAACTATAGCGTTAAAACCGAACGCGTTCATACGCTGAACCAGTTGTTGAAAGCCTACACACTTTTCGAAAAAGACGACGAGTATGTGGTGATCGATAATAAGGTGAAAATTGTGGATGAGCAAACCGGCCGTATCATGGAAGGCCGCCGTTATTCCGACGGACTTCACCAGGCCATTGAAGCAAAAGAGCGCGTTAAAGTTGAAGCTGCCACACAAACTTTTGCTACCGTTACCCTGCAAAATTACTTCCGCATGTACCATAAACTTTCGGGTATGACCGGTACGGCTGAAACTGAAGCCGGTGAATTGTGGGACATCTATAAACTCGATGTGGTAGTAATACCAACCAACCGCCCTATTGTGCGCGACGACCGCGAGGATTTGGTTTATAAAACCAAACGCGAAAAATACAACGCCATTATCGACGAAATTGTAGAGCTGAATAAGAAAGGACGTCCGGTGTTGCTGGGTACCACTTCGGTGGAGATTTCGGAGTTGTTAAGCCGTATGTTGAAAATGAAAGGCATAAAACACAATGTGTTGAACGCCAAATTGCACCAGCGTGAAGCCGAAATTGTTGCCGAAGCCGGTAAAAAAGGAATGGTTACTATTGCAACAAACATGGCCGGTCGTGGTACCGATATCAAACTTTCGACCGAGGTGAAAGAAGCTGGCGGATTAGCTATTATTGGCTCCGAAAGGCACGATTCACGTCGTGTTGACCGTCAGTTGCGTGGTCGTGCCGGACGCCAGGGTGATCCGGGTTCGTCGCAATTCTTCGTTTCGCTCGAAGACGACCTGATGCGCCTCTTTGGAACCGAACGGATTACCAAAGTGATGGATCGCATGGGGCTGAAAGAGGGCGAAGTAATTCAACATTCGATGATTTCGAAGTCGATTGAACGGGCACAGAAAAAAGTTGAAGAAAATAACTTTGGCATTCGTAAACGTTTGCTCGAGTACGACGATGTGATGAACTCGCAACGCGAAGTGGTGTACAAGCGTCGTCGTCATGCTTTGTTTGGCGAACGTATCGAGGTGGATATCATGAACAACATGTATGATTCGGTCGAAGAACTGGTTAATGAAAATTACGAAGGCGATTTCGGCCAGTTTAAAATCGACCTTTTGAGGGCTGCATCAATTGAACCGCCTGTGAGCGAAGAAGAATTCCGAACCATGAAACCCGAAGAACTTAGTGAAAAAGTGTTCCGCAAAATGCTCGATGGATATACCCGTAAAAAGGATATTATTGCCAAACAAGCTTATCCGGTGATTAAAAAAGTGTACGAAACACATTCGCATCAGTATAAAAACATTGTGGTTCCCTTTACCGATGGCAAGCGCATGTATCAGGTAGTAACCAATCTCGAAAAAGCATACAACAACGAGGGTAAAGAGGTTGCTAAAGCCTTCGAGAAGCAGATTATGCTCGGTACCATCGACGAGGCCTGGAAAGAGCAATTACGCGAAATGGACGATTTGCGCCAGTCGGTGCAGAATGCCAGTTACGAGCAGAAAGATCCGCTGTTGATTTATAAGCTTGAGTCGTTCAACCTGTTTAAAGTTATGATCAACGATGTGAATCGCAAGGTAGTCTCTATATTAGCCAAAGGGCACATTCCAATTAGCGATCCGTCGGAAGTACGCGAAGCCGAAGAGCGTAAGCGTACCGATATGAGTCGGATGCAAACCGGGCGCGCGGGCCTTAACCAACCCGGGCGCACAGCTTCGTCGCAACCGGAAGCACCTCAAAAGGCACAACCGGTTCGTACCGAAAAGAAAGTAGGACGTAACGACCCTTGCCCCTGCGGAAGTGGTAAGAAGTATAAAAATTGCCATGGTGCAGGAAACCCAGTATAAATTTGTTAAAAAACGAATATGGATTTTTTGAGTTTTATTCATTGGAACATCGACCCCGAAATATTTAGTATTGGTCCGCTTTCGGTGCGTTGGTACGGGCTTATGTTTGCCCTTAGTTTTATACTGGGGTACAATATAGTCGAGAAAATGTTCAAGTACGAAAAAGAAAACCTGAAATGGCTCGATAGCCTTTTGTTGTACATCGTAATAGGTACAATACTGGGGGCGCGGCTTGGTCATGTGTTTTTTTACGGCTGGGAGTATTACTCGCAACATCCGGGCGAAATATTAATGGTGTGGAAGGGAGGCCTGGCAAGTCATGGTGGTGCCCTGGGTATTTTCATCGCCTTGCTTATTCATTCGCGTATTTTCACAAAGAAAAATGTATTCTGGACTATCGATCGGGTGGTGATACCTACCGCATTGGCGGCAATGTTTATCCGACTCGGAAATTTATTTAACTCCGAAATATACGGTATCGAAACCAGTTTGCCCTGGGGTTTCATTTTCGAACGCAATGGCGAACCCGTAGCCAAACATCCTACACAGCTATACGAAGCGGCTGCTTACCTTTTAACATTTTTGGTATTGCGAAAGTGCTATTGGAAAACCGAAATGAAATCGAAGACCGGAATGCTTACCGGCATCTTCTTTATGATGGTTTTTACGGCTCGTTTCTTTATCGAGTTTATCAAAGAAGATCAGGAAGCATTTGAAGCCGGTATGATGCTCAATATGGGGCAGTGGCTTAGTATTCCTTTTGTACTTCTTGGGCTGGGGCTTGTGTTGCTGGCTCAGTACAAGTATCAGCTATCGAACCGAAAGTAAGCTTGTTAATCGCTGTAATTATCCATGGAATATTCGGGCGAAGTAGCAGGTTTGGCCACCGCAATATGCTGGACAGCCACGGCAATGAGTTTCCAGGTGGCAACCCGTCGTATCGGGTCGGTTTCGGTGAATCTCATTCGGCTGGTTTTTGCCTTTCTTTTCTATGTTGTTTACACCAGGGTGTTTATGGGGCAGTGGCTGCCTATGGATGCTCCTGCTAAAGCCTGGATTTACCTGAGTATATCCGGTTTAATTGGCTTTGTGCTTGGCGATTTCTTTCTTTTTAAATCGTACGAATTTGTAAGCTCAAAAATATCGATGCTTATTATGACAATGGCACCACCGGTTGCTGCATTGCTGGGTTGGTTTATGATGGACGAACCTTTTTCGGCAATGAATATTCTGGGTATGGTGCTGGTAATAGCCGGGGTATCGTTGGTTATTTTAAAAAAAGATATCGAAAACGGAATAAAGAAAAGCCGCTATCCCCTTAAGGGAATTCTTTTTGCTTTTGGCGGTGCCGTGGGGCAGGGGGTTGGTGCTGTTTTTAGTAAGATTGGCATGGGCGAATACGATGCGTTTGCCTCGTCGCAAATACGCGTTATAACCGGGATTGTAGGCTTTGCCCTTTTGATAAGCCTTACCGGAAGATGGAAGGGCGTAACCCGTGGATTCGTCGATAAAAAAGCATTGAAGGCACTTACCATTGGTTCGTTTTTTGGCCCGTTTTTAGGCGTTTCGCTCGGAATGATTGCCTTTAAATATACATCGGTTGGTATTGCTTCAACCTTAATGGCTACCGTACCTGTGTTTATCCTTTTGCCGTCGCACATTATTCTGAAAGAAAAACTTACTTTAAACGAAGTGCTGGGAGCTTTGATAGCCGTTGCTGGTATTGCCATTTTCTTTGTTTAATCGAATATTATACCATTTTTAAAAATGAAATTAGCATTACGGTATAATGCCGATAGATTAATGACAGCGTTAAAATAAAGCAATTTTAACGCTAATGTCATTAACTAATCGGTATTATTTTCAAAACGCAATTTTTTCAATATATTTAAGGAGAATCCGTTCGGAACATAACGTTTAAGCCTAAAAATCAATATATGAAGTTGTTAATTGTTGACGGACTTTCAGAAACCCGAAATTATTACCTCGACAGAATTGCCTGCGAATATAAAAATGAAGTTTATCAGGCTGTGTCGGCCGAAGATGCGGCCTTTTGGATGCTCGATATCAAACCCGATATTATAATTACTTCCGAAATTTTATCGTTTCGTAATGGTTTTGAGCTGGCTCGCCTGGCGCAAAAAAGCGAAATGCCAATGCCGGTAATTGTAATTGCCAACGATGCCGATAACGCTATTCAGGCTATCAGTAACGGGGTTTTCGATTTTTTGCTCATGCCGGTATCAGCTAAAACCATCAATTACTCAATAGAAAAAGCGGTTCGTTTTATTGAGGAAAAGCGAGCTGAAATAAAAGAAAATGCTGATGGTGAGCGCATAAGGATACGAGTGAAAACAGCCAATGGTTATCGCCTAATCGATATCGATAAATTGCTTTATTGCGAAGCCGAAGGAGCTTATTCACACCTTTTTTTTAGCGATGGGTCATCCTATTATACTACTTACAACCTTGGGCGAATTGAAAAACTTATTGAGAATTATCGCTTTATACGTATCAATCGTTCAGCACTGGTAAGCCTTGGCAATATTCGCGAAATCAATAAAAAAGAAGGACTGTGCATAATGAATGATGAAAAACTGACTCAGTTTAAAATTACGAAGAATTATATCCGTAAATTAGAAGCAGAATTAATAATTTAAGCTCATGTCGAAGATTAAAGCATTAATTGTTGATGATGATATTTCAGCGCAGCGTATTCTTGAAAAATACCTAAAGGTAGGCGATTGTGTTGATGTTACAGCAAGCGTGAACGATACAGAAGCCGCATATAAAGCCATCGAAAACGAAATGCCCGATGTTGTTTTTCTTGATATTAACATGCCCAACGAAAATGGGCTCGATTTTGCCAGCCGATTACGCGATAATAACATAAATACAGCGGTGGTTTTTACCACGGCTTATAAAGAATACGCGTTTAATGCCATCGAAATAAAACCGGTGGCTTACCTGGTGAAACCGTTCGGGCTTGACGATGTGTTTAATGTGCTTTCGAAAGTTGAAAAAATTATTGAGGAAGAAGAACAATCCAAAAAACGAAAAATGATATGGGGAAACGAAATCCCCGATAAGCTAAAATTTAAAACGACCGATGGGTTTTGTTTTCTCGATCCGAACGAGATTTTTTACGCCCGGGCCGACCGGGGGCTTATAACACTTTGCTTGTGTGGTAGCGAAGATAAAAAGGTGAATGTTACCATTAAAGAAATGATGGAGATGCTTGAGCCGTATCGGTTTTTAAAGGTAAATCGGTCGGCCTTGATAAATATGAAATATATTGACTCCATCGACCGTAAATCGCATCTTTGTATATTGAAATGTGGAAACCGGGAAGAAAAATTTTTAATGAAACGCGAAGTTTTAAAAGAATTAAACGATATTGATGCAATATCTCTTGGATAGGGAGCAAACAATCAACACTAAACGATTAAGGATGAACAGAAAAGTACGGAACATTATCATCACGGCCGGCGTAATATTGATTATTTTTATATTGTGGTATTTTCGATCGATTGTGGGTTACATACTAATAGCAGCAGTGTTGGCCATGATTGGACGCCCCTTTGTTCGGTGGTTGAAGAGAGTAAAAATTTGGAGGTTTCATTTAGGAGCTTCATTAAGTGCATTTATAACGCTATTGTTATTGGGAGGCTTCTTTTTCGGAATTTTTCGATTTTTAATTCCCTTGTTGATCAGTGAGTTTAAGCAGCTTTCAACCATTAATGTAAACGATTATCTGAAGCAACTCGAGGTGCCGTTAAACCGTATTTCCGAATTTTTATATGGCGAAAGCATTTCGCTTACCGATGGTAATTTTATGGACATACTGGGTGAACGCATTTCTTCAATTTTCGAAATGTCGCAGGTAACCGATTTGTTTGGAGCCATTGCCGGAACCCTTGGTAGTGTGTTTATGGGCGTATTCTCGGTGGCATTTATCACTTTCTTTTTTTTGCGCGAGGAAGGCATGTTTCGTAAAGGGGTGATGATGTTGTCGCCTACGGGGCTCGAAGAACGGGTGTCTGATAGCATCGACCGTATTGGCTATTTGCTGCGTCGATATTTTATTGGAATCATTCTGGAAGTTATTTTGGTGATGGCGCTCGATACCATTGGTCTTACCATTGTGGGGCTCGATTTTTCCGAAGCTGTTGTTATTGGGATGATTTGTGGCCTTTTTAACGTAATTCCCTACCTGGGGCCGTGGATTGGTAGTGCAGTTGGGGTATTAATTGGGCTCGCTATTAATATTGATGCCGATTTTATGACTCAAACACTTCCTATAGTAGGTTGGATGGTGCTGGTATTTGTATCGGTGCAGATTGTTGATAATGTGCTTTTTCAACCCTTGATATATTCAAGCAGCGTGAAGGCTCATCCGATGGAAATCTTTTTAGTAATTATTGCAGCCGGAAGCATGGCAGGCGTTTTAGGCATGATACTGGCCATACCGGTTTATACCATTTTTCGTGTACTGGGAGCCGAGTTCCTTTCCGAATTTAAAATCATTCGTAAATTAACCGAAAATATGGATCGGCAAATGGATAAACAAATGGAAAAGAAAAAGAAATAATTAATCCTAATTCTCTCAAAATGAAACACGTTTACAAAGTATTTTTAGGAATTGTTTTACTTATGTTCGTTTTTAACGTGCATCTTTCAGCACAGCTTTTTTTTAAAGCAGGTTTTGGCTATGGGGCAGGGGTTCAGCCTTTGCTTATCGATAAGGCCAATACGGCAGGCCATACCGAAAATGTATATGCCAGTTTTGGTGGAAATATGGGCTTTTACCTGGGTGCAGGATTGCAGTTGAATGATTATCTCGACTTTGAAGTCGATTTAGGCTTCCAAAACGGACGTTCAAAGTCGGTAACCGATGTGATATCGTCCGACCGAACCTACGTTGGGAAATTTGTTTATTTGAGCCCTTCATTCGTTTTTCGCACTTCGGTTTCCGAAGATTTGTCGCCTTATGGCAAATTAGGTTTGGTTGCCGGTATCCCTTTCACGAAGATGCTGGTCGATAGTGACGAGCGAAAATTCAGAGGCGGTTTCCCCCTGGGGTACAGTGGGGCAATTGGTGCCGATTTTAACTTAAGCGACGGGATGAAAATTTTCGCTGAAATTTATCACCAATCGTTTATGTATAAACCAAAAAAATGGCGCGATTTGAGTGGTTCTGTCTATAAGTTTGAAGATGAAGCCTCGCGAACCGGAAGCGAAACCGCATCGACCGATTACTACGCTTTTTCGTATGGCGCTTTAGGATTGAATATTGGTTTAAAACTCTTATTCTAAGCGGTTTTGGTGTTCAAATACCTTCCATAATGTCTCATCTGGAGTTGAAGCTACAAGCTTGATTTCTTCTTTCGAAACAGGATGCACGAAACCAATACTGCGGGCATGTAAGTGAATGCCACCATCGGGGTTCGAGCGTGGAAATCCGTATTTAAGGTCGCCTTTTATGGCACATCCAACAGCTGCCAGCTGAGCTCTAATCTGATGATGACGACCGGTTTTTAAATCGATTTCGAGTAAAATATATTTATCCGAACGCCCAATAACCCGGTAGTCGAGAATGGCTTCTTTACTGCCGGGTTTTTCGGTGTTGTTTGCGTACGATTTGTTTTGCTTTGTGTTGCGTACAAGCCAGTGTGTCAGCGTTCCTGCATTTTGAGGTGGCATGTGGTCAACCACAGCCCAATAGGTTTTTTTAATTTCATCTTTGCTGCTAAACATCTTGTTAAGCCGTGTTAGTGCCTTGCTGGTGCGGGCAAACAACACCACCCCACTGGTAGGCCGGTCAAGGCGGTGGGTAACCCCCAGGAAAACAGCACCCGGTTTCTGGTATTTCTCTTTGATGTAGGCTTTTACGGTTTCGCTTAAGGGCGTGTCGCCGGTTTTATCGCCTTGCACAATTTCCGAAACGGCTTTGTTTACAGCAATAATATGATTATCCTCGTATAGTACCTGCATGAATTTTATATTGCTTCAATCCATTTACGGGCATTAACAAAAGCTTGAACCCACGGGGTTATTTCATCGCTTTTTCTATTGGCCGGGTAATATCCCCATTGCCATGGGAAAATAGCTCTTTCGAGGTGGGGCATCATGGCCAGATGTCGCCCATCGGCTGAGCAAATGCCTGCGGTATCGAAATCGGAGCCGTTGGGATTTGCCGGATAGTTGCTTCGCGAATATTTTAGTGCAATATTATAATTGCTCTCACCAGCCGGTAAACTGAATTTTCCCTCGCCGTGAGCAACCCATACGCCCAGTTGCTGACCTTCCATATTGCCAAGCATTACCGAGTTGTTGGCTGGTATGTTAACATTTAAAAACGACGATTCGAATTTGTGGCTTTCGTTGTGCAGCATTTTGGGTTTTTGCTCCATGCCCGGATATACCAGGTTTAATTCAACCATTAGCTGGCAGCCGTTGCAGATGCCAAGGCTCAGCGTGTCTTTGCGTTTGTAAAAGTTTTCGAGTGCCACGCGGGCTTTCTCATTGTATTTAAAGGCACCTGCCCAGCCTTTTGCCGAGCCCAGTACGTCGGAGTTCGAGAACCCGCCTACAAAAACAATCATGCTTACATCGCTAAGGTCTTCGCGCCCACTAATCAGGTCGGTCATGTGTACGTCTTTTACATCGAAGCCGGCCAGGTAAAGGCTGTAGGCCATTTCGCGGTCGCCGTTTACGCCCTTTTCGCGAATAATGGCTGCTTTTATGCCCGATGTGTTCCGTCGGTCGGTGTCGATACCAAGCGATGATGCTTTGCCGTCGAAAAGACCAAAGTTGTAGTTTAATTCGTTTGTTTTATAGTTGTCAAAACGTTCTTTGGCCAGTTTGGATGTACTTTGGTTGCGGTCGAGCAGGTACGAGGTTTTGAACCACAGGTCGCGTAGCTTTTTAATGTTGAAGCTGTGGCTGCTGTTGCCGTTTTTAAGCACCACATTGCCGGTGAGGGTGGGCGCTCCGATTTTAACTACATCGATATTTTGTGCCTTCAGAATTTCTGAAACTTCGGCATCGGCCTGGAAGATAATGCCGGGATTTTCAGCAAATAAGAGCTTAACGGTATCGTTTTCGCCAATGGCCGAAAGGTCGAGCTCGAGCCCGTTTTCGTTGTTCGAGAAACAAATTTCGAGCAGGGAAGTGATTAAACCACCTCCGCCGATGTCGTGGCCACTATAAATGAGTTCTTTTTCAATTAGTTCCTGTATGGCGTTAAAGGCTTTGAGGAAATAGGCCGGGTCTGAAACGGTTGGAGTTTCGTTGCCAATTTTGTTTAAAATTTGTGTGAAAGCACTTCCGCCAATTGACTTTGGTGCTTTCGAAAAATCGAGATAGTACAGAGCTTTATCTTCAACCAGAACAGGTTCTACGATTTTGCGCACATCGGATACCTCGCCCGAGGTCGAAATAATAACCGTTCCCGGCGAAAGCACGGTGTCGTTTTTGTATTTCTGAGTCATCGAGCAGGAGTCTTTTCCAGTAGGGATGTTGATTCCCAGTGCGATAGCAAAATCGCTGGCCGCTTTTACCGCATCGTAAATGCGGGCATCTTCGCCTTGGTTTTTACAAGGCCACATCCAGTTGGCACTCATGCTTATGCTGGTCATTTTATCGGCAAGTGGCGCCCATATTATGTTGGTAAGAGCTTCGGCAATCGATAAAACAGAACCGTTGGCCGCATTAATGAGTGCAGCGCCCGGAGCGTGACCGATTGAGGTTGATAGTCCGCTTTTTCCTTTGTAGTCGAGTGCAATAACACCGAGGTTGTTAAGTGGCAATTGTAATTTACCGGCGGTTTGCTGTTTGGCAATGCGCCCGGTTACCGAACGATCTACTTTATTGGTCAGCCAGTCTTTACAAGCAACATTTTCGAGTTGCAAAACCTGCTCAATATAGTGTTGTATGTGTTGCTCGGAATAGGCTGGAGCTTCAAATTTTGCATCAACCTTTTGGTCGTTCATAATGGTTTTTGGCGGATTGCCAAACATGTGTTCCAGCTTCCAGTTAATGGGTTTCTCGTTGGTTTCGAGTTTCTGGAAGGTGAATTTCATGTCGTTGGTGGTTTCGCCAATTACATACATCGGGGCGCGTTCGCGTTCGGCAATTTTACGCAGCGTCTCAATGTACTCTTCTTTGATAACCAGTCCCATTCGTTCTTGCGATTCGTTGCCCACAATTTCTTTTAACGAAAGGGTTGGGTCGCCCACCGGTAATTGGTCAATGTTAATTACGCCGCCGGTGTCTTCAACCAGTTCGCTCAAACAGTTCAGATGGCCACCTGCGCCGTGGTCGTGAATCGAAACGATGGGGTTTTGGTCGCTTTCGCTTAAGGCACGAATGGCATTGAAAACGCGTTTTTGCATCTCGGGGTTTGCACGCTGCACGGCGTTAAGCTCAATTTTGTTTTCGAATTCGCCGGTTGCCACCGACGATACAGCGCCTCCGCCCATTCCGATGCGATAATTGTCGCCACCCAGCAGTACTACTTTTTCGCCGGGCTCGGGCGTGTCTTTCAGACTGTCGGCTTTTTTACCGAAGCCAATACCGCCGGCAAGCATAATTACTTTGTCGTAGGCAAATTTCTTGTTGTTTTCGAAGTGCTCAAAGGTAAGCACGCTGCCGTTAATGAGCGGTTGCCCAAACTTGTTGCCAAAGTCGCTGGCTCCGTTCGAGGCTTTAATTAAAATTTCCTCGGGTGTTTGATACAGCCACGGGCGGGCTTCATTTTTATCTTCCCATTCGCGCCCTTCGCCAAGTCGGGGATAGGCAGTCATGTAAACGGCTGTTCCGGCAATGGGTAAAGCCCCTTTGCCACCGGCAATACGGTCGCGAATTTCGCCTCCGGTGCCGGTCGCGGCTCCATTAAATGGTTCTACCGTAGTGGGAAAATTATGCGTTTCGGCTTTTAGCGATAATACCGTTTTGATGTCTTTTATTTCGAAAAAGTCGGGTTTGTCTTGTGTTTTTGGGGCAAATTGCTCAACAACAGGGCCTTCGGCAAACGAGCAGTTGTCTTTGTATGCCGAAACAATTTTATTGGGGTGTGTTTCGGTGGTTTTTTTGATGAGTTTAAACAGCGAAAGTTCTTTTTCTTCTCCATCGATAATAAAGGTACCGTTGAATATTTTGTGGCGGCAGTGCTCGCTGTTTACCTGCGAGAAGCCAAATACTTCGCTATCGGTGAGGGGGCGTCCGAGCGTTTCAGATACCGATTCGAGATAGCCAATTTCTTCGTTGCTTAATGCCAATCCTTCTTTTTGATTGTAGTCGGCAATATTTTCAATTTCGATAATCGGGTCGGGCTGTTTTTCAATGGTGAAAAGCTGTTGGTCGAGCCCCTTGTAACGATGTTGCAACATGGGGTCGAAAGAGGCTTTGTCGTTGTCAACTTTCACATACTCTTCGATACGAAAAATGCCGTCGATGCCCATGTTTTGGGTTATTTCTACGGCATTAGTGCTCCATGGGGTGAGCATTTCTTTACGAGGACCGATAAACCAACCGTCGATTTTTTCGGCCTCGATTTTTTCGGCCTCTCCGAATAGCCATTGCAACTTTTCAGTGTCTGTTTCTGAAAGAGAATTCTTTGTGCTTACAGCAATATAGTTGCCTCCTGGCACGTGAAAGAATAAAATCATAATTGTGAAGATTTACATTAAGCTTTTTTGATGGTGCAAATATAGTAAAAAGGCATGGTATTAATAAAATTGAATATTCAATCGGGCGAAGGACAATTTTATCGTTAACTTTGCCGTAATAATAAATCAAACTCAATTGTTTTATTCGAATAGCAACAAGAATGGAAAAGATTATTGGAGTATTGCTTGTGTTTACAATGTTGATGGCTTGTAGTGTAAGTCGAAAAATGGAGCGTAACTATATGGGGCAAAGCAGGGCGATGTTGCTGTACGATATGGGTGAGCCTACCCGTATCGTTGAGATGGACAATGGAGGCGAACGGTTTTTTTATGTGAAAGAAACAATAATTCGTGAAACGGCTATTGAAACCGGAAAAACGACACTTGACCCAAGAGTTAGTCCGGGTTTTACCAAAGTAGAAACCCTGCGTTTTGATATTGATAAGAATGGAATGATTACCGATACCGGCTATACCAAGGAGATTGAAAAATAATCCTACAATTTTTCATTTTCTTTTTGGTCGAAATGTGGAATTTTATACTTTTGCATCCGTTCTGAAATGAATCATCTGCCCAGATGGTGAAATTGGTAGACACGCCAGCTTGAGGGGCTGGTATCCGTTTAGGATGTGCAAGTTCGAGTCTTGTTCTGGGCAC
>JAFGGY010000129.1 GCA_016930365.1 Prolixibacteraceae bacterium
ATGTTAATAGAACTTAAAAACGATTTAAATCATCGTTAAGAATCAACGCATATGCATCTATATATTAGTCATTTATACCGTAATATTTGCTATCAAACGCCACTTTTAAATTATTAACATTTAATCTACAAAAAAATAGGATTACTGAACATACTTGTTCAATATAAAAAAACTATACTCTTCAATATCTTTATTGGTGCTAATTATGTTGTGATTGAATATCATGTTTTAAAACTGAATAGAAAACAAAAATTGCCAATTAAATGTCTGCTTTCGGAGGCTATCCCCAATAAAAAATGATTGGTATAGGCGCTTAAGTTGTTGTTAATTTAGAGAAGCGCGCTACCTTTGTGGTGCGGAAAATAGAAAACAATATATAGGAAGTGAATTCGATAGAGTTCAATAGATATTTTCAAACCGACGATGATTGTTATCGCTATCTGTCTGCGATTAAATGGTCATCAGAAAGTCCTTACAAGTGCAAGAAATGTGGTCATACTAAATATGGGAAAAGAAAGAAGCCATATTCACACCGTTGCACAAAATGTAATTATGATGAAAGTCCAACAGCAGGAACAATGTTTGACAAAATCAAATTTCCATTACTAATAGCGTTTCATGTGCGCTTCAAAATCAGCGCTAAGAAGAAAGGGATGTCATCTTTGGAATTGTCTGAAAAGTTTGGAAATTTAAGTGAAAAATTCAACAAGCAATGACAAGCAGCCGTAAAAACAAATTGGGAGGCATAGTCCAGGTTGATGAGTTTCTGATTGGCCAATACGAAGAAGGAAAAGTAGGTCGTAGTGGAAACAGTTAAAAGAAGTTAGTGGTTGTTGCCCTTGAAATTTTGGAGAGAAAAACAAACGTTGGACGTGTTTATGCACAAGTAATTGACCGCGCTTCGAGCAAAGAATTC
The DNA here is from genome assembly GCA_016930365.1 of Prolixibacteraceae bacterium. Taxonomy (GTDB): domain Bacteria; phylum Bacteroidota; class Bacteroidia; order Bacteroidales; family Prolixibacteraceae; genus Roseimarinus. Next base: position 917 of record JAFGGY010000129.1, read on the forward strand.
AGGCCGTTTTTTGAGACTTATATCCGCAAGGATGCACATGTTATCACTGACATTTGGAAAGGATATTTGCCATTAAAAAAAGATTATACAAATTTGGAGCAGATACCTTCGGAAAAGGGAAAGGGTATGCAACAACTGCATATTCACATAATGAACATTCAGGGTTGGTTGCGAGGAATACACCACCATTGTTCGAGGGAACAGTTACAAGGTTATCTTGATGAGTATCATTTCCGGTATAACAGATGCGCAATGATGGGGTCAATCTTCGATTTACTCCTAAGAAAGATGGTTGTTAGTAAGACTAAACGATTGAATAAGAATAATTTAACAACAGCAATCTAAACGCCTATACCAAAAAATTGATTTATGCAAGCACTTCAATAAAAATCAAATGTCATTCCCACCCATTTCTTTATATTTGCATGTTTACATTAAAGAATCATGATAAAGAAACTCTACAAAAAGATTATACCCGAAAAAAACAGGAATAACATTCATGTTTTCATACAAAAATTATCCTATCCACTATACCTGGGTAATAAATACTACTGCAATTGTTGTGGTAAAAGTTTTCGAAAGTTCTTGCCAAAAGGGAACATCAAAAGACCTAATGCAAAGTGTCCTTATTGTTCATCACTCGAAAGGGTTCGTCTATTAGACCTTTACTTAAAAAACGAAACGGACATATATAAAAAAGAGAACATCAAAATCTTACATTTTGCGCCAGAAGAATCGTTATTCATAAAACTAAACAGGCCAGGTGTTACATACATCGATGGAGATATCAATCCAGCCAACGCACAAAACATTATAGATATCACCAACATTCAATTTGAGGATGAATATTTCGATTATATCATTTGCTCACACGTACTGGGGCATGTTCCTAACGAAGAAAAAGCAATTAGCGAAATGTTTCGGGTATTGAAAATAGGAGGAAATGCATTTGTGATGACTTTACTCAATCAAAATGCTGATAAAACCTTTGAAGACCCTGCAATAACAAACGCAAACGATCGACTCAATCATTATGGGGAACCCGATTTATGCCGACTTCACGGAAACGATTTTAGCAAAAGGCTTTCTAAAAGTGGAATTAAAGTAGAACGCATTAACTATACAGAAAAACTAGATATAGAGACTCTAAAAAAAGGGAGTTTTGGCAATGGAGACAGAGAAATAATATTCAAATGTACTAAACAAAAATAAAAATCAGAACCAAACGTTGTGTTTCACACTTTACGCTCAATTTCTCAAAATTGATTTTAATTGTTTTTTATCGTTCCACAATATTCTTCGACCACAGTTCGCGTAAATGATAATATAAAAATTCAAAATGAATCGTTTTTTTGATGCTTCGGTTATTAGCTATCTCAACTGGTATTCGCTGATAATGATGATGTAAAGTATCGTATTTCAACCCGGCAGTGCCAAAAGTTACGTCCACCACCCCTTCGCTTTGCAGGCGCTTAAAAACGGACATCTCCACCCCATCGTCGGTAAACGGAAAGGAGAAAGCTTTTATTTTGGGCACAAAATTATCGACAACCCACTGCATGCTTTGAGCCACCTGTCGGTACTGCTCTTCTTCGCTTAGCAACCACATTTCGGGATGATTGAGGCTATGAGCACCAATCAGAAAACCATCGTTTTGCAACGATTTCAATTGTTGCATCGTCATATAAGGTTTGTATTGAGTGAAATCAATGCCATTGGCGGCTGCCAACTCATCTAATTCGTTGTTCATATCGTGGGTAAATACCCGCTCGCCCTTTAATAAAACGCCTTTACTTTCGAGAATAGCACGCTTAAACCGATGAAACATAGCCCGGTTATCAACAAAATCGGGACTTATAAAAAAAGTTGCCGGAATACCTTTTCGCTTCAGTATCGGGGCTATAATGGTGTAGCACTCTTTTAGTCCATCGTCGAACGACAGGTGCATTTTGCCATTGCCGGGATGTTCCAAAAGCTCATCCAAGGTTACAGGCTCGAAATGCTGTAGCAAATAATCGAGTTCAGCCTCAAAAACTTCAGGTGTTCGAACTTTATAACTATTGATATACGGAAGCGGAATAGAACTCACCACATGATAAAACGGCAGTATTGGCGGAAAAGAAGGGTTTCGTCTCAACACCGCCAACGGGAACAACGGGGCAATACCAGCTACAATTTTTTTGAGTAAATGATGCATCTATTTTTTCAATTTTTTCAACAAAAAAGGCAAATTATTGTACTTAATTTTCTGGTAATATTCAGGTTTAGCACCAAAACCGGCAAAAAATTTAGCAATTCCGGGTACTATCGACCCCTCGAAATCAAGCATCAGCGAGCTGCCTGAATACTCTTCAATAACCGAGTTCAGAATAGCATACATCGAACGGTTTTTCTTCCCCTTGGGCGACGAAACCGCATTGAGGTACAATATCCGCTGGCCAAACCGAATAAACAGAGCTGCGCCGGTTGGTTCTCCGTCATTTGTATAAGCCGCACGAACAAAACCACATTCACGTTGAACGGCTGCCCGGGCTATTCCTTCAAGCATAGCAAAAGTTTTGTCATCGAGCGGCAAACGCGAATGCTCCTTTTTGAGTCGAAAAAGAAGTTCCGGCTCAACCCCAGGCTTAATGACATTCACCCTTGCTGCCCGCTTCATATTTCGCCTACAATCAGCCGAATATGTACCATATATATCGTCGTACGCCCGATTGAGATCCAATAAATAGTTTGCCTTTTCTTCAAGCTCGAGACGATTATCTTTGAGCGGAAAACATCCATTAACCTGTATTTCGAAAAAGCGAAAATTTTGTTGCAGTACCGACATAAAACCATCGGCAATATCGGCATTGGCAAGTGGAAAAATTCCATGCTGCTGTGCATACACCGGTTGGTAAGCATACCGAAAACCATATTTCGACGCCACACAAACCGGCATCACATAGCGATAATCGTCGCAAACCAGGCCATACCAGCCCGGGCAAGCAATATCGAGAAACCAGCTAAGCGCATAAACACGGGCATTTTGCGAACTGCTCACGCGTTTATCCCATTTCAGAATATCTATATCCTTATTTTTTAGTAGTCGAATGTTCATCATATAACGCAGCTGCTTTTTCAGTCATTTTTTGATACACCACTCGCCAACCAGCCCACGACCCGCTGTCTCGTAAGGTTTCGTTGTGCCATAAACTTATAAAAGTTCCTCCACAACCGGCTGTTTCGTCCATCAATTGTTCAATTTTCGTTAACGCCGCCTTAGGTGTAAGCCGGCAATAATGTTTTAAGGTTACATCCATTACCACGAATGGATAAATTGTCAGCTCGGTGGCATTGTTTCGTTTCAAATCGAAAAATTGAAACGGTGTAGCTATCGATGCTCTATAACCAGCGCGATCGGCATACCCCATGGTAAAATCGGCTTCAATATTATTCTCGCACAAAACCCGGTAGGTCTCGGGCAGCTTCAACATCAGGTAATGCTGTCGGCTAAACTTCACCCGGTGTTTTACTATCGTTTGCAAACGCAACACTTCACTGGTTAGTTGCCCCCTTACAAAATTCGATTGGTAAGACGGGTGAATACCAACTTCGTAATTCTGACTAATCGATTTTATCAGCTTTCGCAAAAAAGGATTTCGCCACCACATACTCCGGTCGTGCGCTCCAGCTTTATTCAACAAGAAAAAAAATATAGGTTTAAATCCTTGCTCACGATTTATCTTTCGAATATAAGAATACGTATCGTACGGATCGGGTTTAAGGTGCATCAACACACGAAATCGTTCGACTAAATTTGCTATACGTCCGGCTGCCAAATCGCGCATTGCTGAGAGCACATTCCGAACCGGGCCTTTATGCTTATATGCCCAGGCATTATCGACATCGATGGTAGGCAGATAGCTAAATCCGGAGAAATCAAAATGAGATTCAGGATTTATATCTTCAATCACTTTCGCCATTTTTCGTACCCAAAGGTTCACCAATGGTTTTTCAAGAAAACCATTTTTAAAGGCAACACTGCCTTCACTTCTAAAGCGTCCTTTATCATCACGTTTTCCTGGTAAATATTCTTCGTATCGAGCTGTAAGATAAAATGTTGCAGCAAATATATCGAAGGGCAAAAATGAGTTTTCAACATTAAAAAAAACAGGTAAATCATCCCATTTAAAAACAAGAGGATGAACATCGTCTATCGTATTCTCCGATAAAAGCCCGTGTGGATTCAAGTTGAGGCAACCTGAAAAATAATCGTCGGTATAATTGATTTTTACACCTTCGGCACGAGCAAACAAAGCCTGGTCGGCAAAAAATGCAACCGGACAATGCAACAGGGTTTCAAAAACCAACCTGAAAGCATATTCAACTCGAGGAGCACTATTTTGGATTAAAACCTGTATCATACCTGGAATAACTGCTCAAATTTAAGAAATATTGCGGGTATGCGAACCGATACAGCAACCAATAGTACGTTAGATAAAAGACATAAGAAATTAGACTTTGCATGTAATGAACTAAATGCCTGCTACTTAACCAATCAAACTTGCAAAATACAGACTACTCATTGTTAGTAACTTAAAAAATAGCAACGAACTATTAAGCAATAATAAGCAAAGTCAAATCAGTCCTTCGTCGGCAAAACTGGTAAAGGTATTGCCGGCCACAATTACATGGTCGAGTACTTTCATATCGAGTAACTTTGCGGCTTCGTCCGATTTTCGGGTAATTTCGATATCGGCATTACTGGGTGATAGATTACGGCTGGGGTGGTTGTGTACAAGAATAATGGAGGAAGCCAACTTTTCGATGGCCTGTTTCATGATAATTCGAACATCGATAACTGTTCCCGAAATGCCGCCCTGGCTTATCTTACTGCGATCAACAACGTTGTTGGCACGATCGAGGTAAAGCACCCAAAATTCTTCGTGTTGAAGTTCGGCCAAATCGGCTGCCATCAGGTTATATACATCGGCACTACAAGTAATTCGGGTAAGTTTACCATGCATATCGAGTTGCCTTCGCCTACCCAACTCAAGAGCAGCCAGTATATTAATGGTTTTGGCCTCACCCATCCCCTTGTATTGCATCAGTTTATCGGTTGATGCCTTACCCAGTGCGTCGAGATTATTTTTAAAATCGGACAAGATGCGTCGCGAAAGTTCAACGGCCGATTCGTTGCGATTACCTGATCCAATCAGTATAGCCATTAATTCGGCATTGCTTAATGCAGAAAATCCATGTTTAAGCATTTTTTCGCGGGGGCGGTCTTCAACAGCCCACTGTTTTATCGACAGTTTTTCGTAGTTTGCCATTCCGAAAAATAAATCGGATAAAATTAAGAAACAAAAAAGTGCTTATTTATATGACGAACAGGCTGTTTTAGGAAATAAAAAAAGCCTTTCGTAATTGAAAGGCTTCTATATTATGTAAAAATATTCTCTTACAATTTTGCAATGTGAATTGCCAACTTCGATTTCAAGTTGCTGGCTTTATTATCGTGGATCACATTTTTTCTGGCCAAACGATCGATAAGCGAAGTAACTTTAGGATACATTGTTTCTGCCTCTGCTTTATCGCTCAAACCACGCAATTTTTTCACAGCGTTACGCATTGTTTTAGCGTAATACTTATTCCGAAGCTTGCGTACTTCGTTTTGTCTTATCCTTTTCTTTGCTGATTGATGATTTGCCATTTTATATCATATTTAAAAATGTAGCCCGTAGGGGATTCGAACCCCTGCTACCAGGATGAAAACCTGGCGTCCTAACCCCTAGACGAACGGGCCAAT
>JAFGGY010000015.1 GCA_016930365.1 Prolixibacteraceae bacterium
ATCCCCCGGGACGCGTGAGCCATCTAATGAAAATTCATTGATTCTACCCGATGAAATAGAACAGGAGCGGGCGCTTGAATCGGCACTTTACTTTGGCGACGAGTTCGACCTCAACGGACGTATCTCGCTGGCAGCAGGCTTGCGCTACAATTTCTATATGAATTTTGGCCCAAAAACACAGCTGAATTACGCCAACGGTTTGCCACGGAACCTGGAAACAATAACTGATACAACACATTATGGAAGTGGCGAACTGGTTAAATTTTATTCGGCACCCGAATTACGGCTTTCGGCCAACATCAAACTCGATTTGAATAATTCGGTAAAAATCGGAGTTAGTCGGATGTATCAGTATATTCAGCTAATGTCGAACACCATGGCCATGTCGCCCACCGATGTGTGGAAACTAAGTGATATCTATCTTAAACCACAACGTGGCGACCAGGTTTCGCTTGGTTATTACCGAAATATGCGTCAAAATACAATCGAAGCTTCAGTAGAAGCCTACTACAAAAAGCTCGATAATATCCTCGACTACAAAGGCGGTGCACAGCTGGTAATGAACGAGCACCTGGAAACCGACGTGCTCAATGGTAAAGGAAAAGCATATGGTGTTGAATTCATGATACAGAAAAAAACAGGTAGGTACACGGGATGGATAAACTACACCTACTCGCGGGTACTGCATAAAATCGACAGCGAATTTGACGAAGAGCGTGTGAATAACGGCGAATATTTCCCGGCTAATTACGACATGCCACATAATTTTAAACTGGTATTGAATTACAAATATTCGAGGCGTTTCAATATTTCGGCCAATTTTCTTTATAACACCGGTCGTCCGTACACTGCTCCGGTTGCTTATTATTATTTCAACGATGCCTACCGCGTATATTATTCCGACAGGAATGCAGTACGAATGGCTGATTACATGAGACTTGACCTTGCTGCTAATATTAATGGGAACCTGCTTCGTAAAAAATTAAATCATAGTTCGTGGACTTTTGCCATTTACAACGTTTTTGGCCGAAAGAACCCGTATTCCATATTTTTCAGAACAGAAGGTGAGCAGGTTCAGGGATACAAAATGTCGATTTTTGGCCAGCCGATTTTTACGGTTACCTACAACTTTAAACTGTTTGGGAACGCAAAAGACGATGTGTAATTTTAGTGTTGTGTGTAACCAAATGATCCGATCGTTGTTTTAGAATATTAGTATATGTAATTTTGAGTATGCGTAAAATTGGTTTTATCGGGATATTATTGGTTTTGATGATGGCCTGCGAAGACCGCGAGCCTGCAGCAATTGAAACACCTGCCTGGCTCGAAACAAGGATTGCTGAGTTGGAATCAAGTAATTGTCAGGGCTGTACTATTACGCGTTATACTTACAATGAAGAGTTCTTTTATCACGTTTATTGTAATACATGGTCGTGCCTGGCATGCGAGGTATATCATTACAACGGAGACCTTGTAACCTGGGGCGAAGACGTTGATCCCGCAGATTTTGAACAAAATAAAACCCGTCCGGTAAAAATTTGGGAATGTAATACCGGTTCAGAATCGCCTTAAGGTTTAAGCCATAATTTCCACCCTGTTTCCATCCGGATCTAGAATAACACTTTCGTAATATCCGTCGCCGGTTATACGGGGTTCGCTTACGACTTTAAACCCGTCTTTTCGCAAAATTTCAGTAATTTCCTTTACTCTGCTGACTGATCCAACCTGAATAGCAAAATGAATCAGCCCCGAAAATTGTTTGATCGGATCGTTTTTGGTCTTTGGAATGTTTGGCATTTCCATAATTTCCAGGCGGCATTCGCCATCAAAACTCAAAAAATACGAACGAAATTCGCGCGAGTGGTTATGGTAAGTATCTGAAGAAGAAGCATCAAAATAATGCATATAAAAATTCCGCAGACCTTCGAGATTGTATGTCCAAATTGCAAGATGTTCAATACGCATGGCTTTCGATTTTATTAACTAAAAATACAAAACCTTTTGTTCAAAATCCATACTATTTCAAATTTTACCATCCCATTCTGAAAAGAATCTTTGCAGGTAGGTTTCCATAAATTCGTGCCGGTCTTCAGCCATTTTTATAGCAGTTGCCGTATTCATTCGCGATTTCAACAACAGTAATTTTTCGTAAAAATGATTAATAGTAGGTGCCGTGGTTTTTTGATATGTGTCAAAATCAGAATGCATTTCGGGTTGAATGTCAGGGTTGTACAGAAGCCTGCCTTTATTACCACCGTAAGCAAAAGTTCGCGCAATTCCTATCGCTCCAATAGCATCCAAACGATCAGCATCCTGAACAATTGCTGCTTCAACCGAACTGGTTGGTGTTGAAACTTCTGCACCTTTATACGATACCTCACCAATGATTTGCAATATCTTTTTTGCCTGATCAGGTTCAACATACAGCTTATTCAACCATTTCCTTGTTTTCTGCAGATCGTTGTTGCCCGTAATTTTCCAGTCGTCCAGATCGTGAAGCAAAGCAGACATTTCAACCAGGAACAGATCTCCACCCTCACTCTTTGAAATATGGCAGGCCAGGTTTCTTACCCTATGAATATGCCACCAGTCGTGCCCCGATCCCTCGTTCTCAAATTCAGATCTGACATAACTTTCCGTCTCGTCCAGAAGGTATTTTGTTCGACTATTCGAATTCATAATTCAAAATTTGGCTTCTAAAATAAGAATGAAAAGCCTAAAAAAAGTTAATTATTTCACAATGATTTCATAACAGATTGAATATCAGAAAGATTAAATTCGGCCAAATCCTATGGGATATTAGTCACATCGGTGGAAATAAGATTTTTATTATTTTTGCCGAGCTTAGGTTGACTACGATTGCCAGACAATTGGCAAACACAGTAAACAGAAAGTAAATTGAGTATGAAAAATATTTCGAAATTAACATTACCATCTTTGTTTCATAACTCTGTAA
>JAFGGY010000130.1 GCA_016930365.1 Prolixibacteraceae bacterium
ACCGTAAGGTTTTGGCCGATTTAGCAATGAACGAGCCCAAAGCTTTTAAGGCAATTGTGAAGAAGGTTAAATAAATACAGATAAATACTTAGGTGAAATATAAAAGGCTGTTACCAATTGGTAGCAGCCTTTCTTGTATGTTAGATTTTAACTCTTTTAAACCGAAACATATTGAGAACCCACGTGGGGAGTGGCTTTCCCGCTTTTCTGTTTCGTAAATTGAGGTAGATTCCAAGTTTTTTTATCAAAGGCAATTTATGTGTTTCAACAAACTCAATAAGTGTTCCCTCCGGAGCTTGAATGTACGAGAAATTACCGGCTGCCTCGCCCATGTCGAACGAATCGCTTTGCTTCGAACTGTCAACCGTAAAAGGAAAGCCTTTTTGCTGAACTTCAGATCGGATGCTGTTCATGTCGTTTATATCGAAACACAAGTGAATAAAGCCCGGATCGCCCCACATTCGATTTTTAAAAATATCAACCGGATCTCTGTCAAGTACCTGGATTAGTTCAATTTCGCTCTTGCCAAAAAGTGGGCTGAATGCACCCATACGTTGTTTGGTATGCCTGAGTAATATCCGCCGGCAGGTGTGCTTGGCTCCGGGCAAACCATTTAAATCGACAAAAGTGCCTGTTTCGTCATAAACTACTTCGTCGTATTCCAGTATATCCTGATATACTTTCAAACTTTCGTCCATGTTTTTAACGCCTATAGTGCAGCCCAGTACGCCTCCATTGTTGGCTTTTGTTTTTTTGAAAATTAAAGGAGATTGAACCATCTCCCAAATATTGCCATAAGGATCTTTCATGAAAAAGTGGGGCGTACCAACCGGATCTTTGTTGATTTTGGTGAGTATGCTAACATTTTCGGTTGAGCTAAAAGTATCGAAAGTCCGTTTGATATTAGCTGTTTTTAGTTTCCCTACCGAAATGCCTAAGTCCCCCATCTGGATTTCAAATTTGGGTGTCGAAGGTGTTTTTCCTGTGTGTTGCCAAATCTCAAAGCCTCCGCCACCTTGCATATTGATGGCTAAAATGGCGTGGCGCTCTCTTTTTTCCCCACCGGTATGGGGCAGCATTATTTCGGCAACGGCTTTTTCGTTGAACACCATAATGTCCATACCAAAATTTTTGTTAAACCATTTGAAGCAATCTTCAACATTAACAACACCCACACCTAATTGCTGAAAACCATTAATTTGTTTTGTCATAATCCCTTTGTTTATAATAATACCTATAACGAATACCCATAGTTACATAGGCTTCAGTCGAGGTGCCATGTAATAATATAGCGGTGGGAAGAATCTTCGGATATGTAACATAAGCATTTCGCTACCACCGACCCATATCTCCTTTTTTTCTTTTTTTAAACCTTTGAGAATTAGCTTAGCTGCTTTTTCGGCACTGATGCCATTGGCTTGCCCAGGGTCGATTTTGCCATATTCGCTACCATCTTTTTTTAAGGCAAATTTCGAAATGTTGGTTTGTACCCGGCCTGGTATTAGTATGCTAACTTTGATGTTGTTACTTTTGTTCTCGGCCACCAAACTTTCGAAAAAACCAAAAAGGGCATGCTTCGATGAGGCATAAGCCGAACGATAAGGAAACCCGAATTTTCCTACCAGGCTTGACGTGGCAACCAACTGACCTCCGCCGTTTTCAATCATGTGGGGTAAAATTGCTTTGCAAAGAGCTACTACGCCAAAAAAATTGATTTCCATTATTTTACGATCGTTTTCGAGTGGGGTTTCAGTAACAAGCGATCGTTGGCTAATGCCTGCAAACTGGTATAGTCCGGCAATTTTTTCGCCATCGTTAAGTACTTTTGATGCGGTTTGCATTATTGATGTCGTATCGGACATGTCGAGCACTTCGATGCGTGCTGAACTACCTGTGGCTTCAACTATTTTTGCTGTAGCTTTTAATCCTTCTTCGTTGCGATCTGAAATAATGAGTCGTACGTTTTGTTTGGCCAATTCGGCACACAGGGCTTTTCCCATTCCCGAAGCAGCGCCGGTTATCCAAAATGTTTTTCCGGTAAAATTCATGATTGTTATTTATGAAAAGGCGAAAATAAGAAAAAAAATGGTAAGGTATATTTTACCCGGCACTTGTTTCGTTTTTGCGATATACCAAACCATTAAAGCGGGCAATAATTTCGTCGTTTTCGGTGGTTATAATCACATCGTAAGCCCCAATACGCTTAGGGGTGCATAATTCTGTAGCAGTGGCATAAATGATTCCTTCTGAAACACCTTTCAAAAATGAAATATTTACATTTACAGCCAGTGCTAATTGCCCGCGACTGTTCGAGGCAACGGCAAAGGCAAAATCGGCAAGTGTAAAAATTGCACCACCCTGTATGACATTAGCCGCATTGAGGTGTTTTTTCGGGTCAATTTCCAGTTTTGCCTTGCAATATCCTTTCGATATGTCTACAATTTCGATTCCTGTAAGCGATGCATAACGGTCGTTTTTGAAAAATGAAATCAGTTTTTCTTTGTTCATTTGTATTCGCAGTAGTATTAATGATTTTCAAAGGTAGTATTATCTGAATAATTTTCGACTTTATATCTCTAATTTTCAATTCGAATATATACCTAATCTGCATAAAAATAGCAGTTTAAGTATTTTTAAGATAATTGTGTGACTAAAGTCCTGATATTCTCGTAGATTATGCTTTCCTTTGATATAAATTTATAGTATTAGGGGAGGACTTAAATGACAATCAAAACACTAAGAAGTCTATTTTATAACTCAGTTGAAAAAAATAGCACACATCCGTCATTAGGGTTTGTAGGAGAAGAACCATTAAGCTTTAGTCAGGTTAAAACTCATGTTGAAAATGTTGCGGCTTATCTTCAACAGCATGGAATAACAAAAGGTGATAAAGTTGGTATTTACAGCGCTAACCATCCGAATTGGGGCGTTGCTTATTTTGCAATTGTAACCATTGGGGCAGTTGCAGTGCCTTTATTGCCCGATTTTCACGAAGATGAGGTTGAAAATATTGTGAAACACTCAGAAGCAAAGGCAATTTTTGTTTCCGAAGGTTTGTTTCGTAAACTTAAACCTGCGTTGTTACAACAAATGAAACTGTCGATTTTAGTTGATAATTTGTCGATTATTGAAGGTAATGATCTGCCAGAAGATATTGATAAATTACAAGCAGTTTCTGAAACTAATAATGAAGTTACGCCGGTAGAAATTGATGAAGATGATCTCGCATCGATTATTTACACTTCGGGTACAACCGGAAAATCGAAAGGCGTGATGCTTTCGCATAAAAACCTGGTGTTTACAGCCGAAAATTCGGGTAAAATTCACCCAATGGATACTTCCGACCGTTTGTTGTCGCTGCTTCCATTGTCGCATACATACGAAAATACCATCGCTTTCATTCTGCCTTTCTCAAGTGGATCGCATATCAACTATTTGCGTAAACCACCTATCCCGTCGGTGTTGTTGCCTGCCTTGAAACAGGTAAAACCAACAATTATGTTGTCAGTCCCGCTGATTATCGAAAAAGTTTATAAAGGGAAAGTGCTTAAGCAAATGGAAAGTAAATTTCTAACTCGTATGCTTTATAAATTTGCGCCTACCCGCAAACTCTTAAACCTTGTGGCTGGAAAAAAATTATACGAAACATTTGGTGGACACCTGAAGTTTTTTGGAATAGGTGGAGCAAAACTTGATCCATCGGTCGAACGGTTTTTAATTGAAGCCAAATTCCCGTATGCCATAGGTTATGGTTTGACCGAAACATCGCCTTTGCTTGCTGGTTTCGACTCCTATAACGGGAAATATCAATCAACCGGACCTGCAATGGAAGGCGTTACCCTGAAAATTAACGATCCGGATCCAGTTACCGGTCAGGGCGAAATATGGGCAAAAGGCGATAATGTTATGAAAGGTTATTACAAAGAGCCAGCGCTAACCGAAGAGGTTCTTACAGCCGATGGTTGGTTTAAAACCGGAGATTTGGGTGCTTTTGATAAGTCGGGATACCTGTTTATTAAAGGCCGATTGAAAAACATGATAGTTGGCGCTAGCGGAGAAAATATTTATCCGGAAGAAATTGAAGCTATAATAAATAGATTTAAACATGTTGTCGAATCAGTGGTAGTTCAGAAAAAAGGACGTTTGGTAGCCATGGTTCATTTCAATATGGAAGAAATAGAAGCCAAATACCTCGATTTGAAAGAACAAGCCGGACAATATGTTGAAAAACAGATCGAAGAACTTACCACCGAATTGCAGGAGTTTGTTAACTCAAAAGTTAATAAGTTTTCGAGGGTTCAATTGGTTGTAGCTCAGCCAACTCCTTTTGAGAAAACAGCTACTAAAAAAATAAAAAGATTCCTGTATTATTGAGATGTAAAACTCTGAAATAATATAAAAAGCTGCATTTTACGTGCAGCTTTTTTTTTGGAATGATATCTGTAATGAAAACTTTTTATTTTTGTAACTTAACATAAACGATATGAAAAGAGTATTTTATTTGACTGTTTTGCTGTTTGGGATGTTTTCATACAGCTGTGTAGGCCCAAGAGGCGAAGATGGATTTGACGGCCTTGACGGACGTGATGGACGTGATGGACAAGATGCCAATGTTGGCGTGGCTATTTACGATATTGAACCCCAGGAATGGTCGGGTGAATTGGATGGCTATGTTGCTACGATTACTGTGCCGGAGATAACCGAAGATGTGTATTACGAAGGAGCAGTATTGGTTTATTTGCTGCGTGATGAAAATACTAATTACAAGAATTTTATTCAGTTGCCATACACCTATATCGATAACAATTATGCAGAATATCTGGATTTTGATGTCTATATAGGAGAAATTGACATGCATATTCGGGAGGTGATTAACGGAGAAAATTCAACCTCGGCCCCCGATGGATTATATTCATATAAGGTGGTTGTAATCGAAGGATACACACTGGCTGCTTTGCAAAATATGACCGATATATCGGATGTGCAAAATGTATTAGAGCTGTTTTAACATTTTTCAACACCCCCGGTTTTGGTCTGGCTAATATATTTGCTATATTTATTAGCCAATATTTAAAAAAAATCAAATGAACAATACTTATTGTGTAATTATGGCAGGCGGCATAGGGAGTCGTTTCTGGCCATTAAGTAAAACCTCGCGCCCGAAACAGTTTTTGGACATACTCGGAACCGGCGAAACGTTAATTCAACAAACCTATCGTCGCTTGTTGAAAGTATGTCCGCCCGAAAATTTCCTGGTTGTTACCAACTATATTTACAAAGAACTTGTGCTGGAACAATTGCCTGATTTGCAAAGTGAACAGGTGTTGTGCGAGCCTATCCGAAGGAATACCGCACCTTGTATTGCTTATGCCTCGCACAAAATTGCCTGTAAAAACCCCGATGCCAATATTATTGTGGCTCCCTCGGATCACTTAATAAGCAAAGAAGATGATTTTGTTCATCAGCTTAAAAACGGGCTGAGATTTGTTAGCCAAAACGAAGCCTTGTTAACGCTGGGAATCAAACCAAGTAGACCCGAAACCGGTTATGGGTATATTCAAATAAACGGAGAAGTTAACCTTGAGGGAGTTGACAACTTACATAAGGTGAAAACTTTTACAGAGAAACCCGATTTAAAAATGGCAAAAGTATTTCTCGATAGTGGGGAGTTTTTCTGGAATTCGGGTATTTTTCTCTGGTCGTTAAAATCAATACTCAAGTCGTTTGAATCGCATTTAGCCGATGTTAACGAATTATTTGCAAAAGGAGCAAAGTATTATTATACCGAAGAGGAAGAGGCTTTTTTAAGCAAAACATATTCTGAATGTCCAAATATTTCGATCGACTACGGAGTAATGGAAAAAGCTTCGAATGTGTATGTGTTGTGTGCCGATTTTGGCTGGAGTGATCTGGGTACCTGGGGGTCGTTGTGGGATAACTCCGATAAGGACGAGAATGGCAATTCGCTAAATGGCGATAATATCAAGGTTTACGATACCAGCAACAGCATTGTTAATGTTGGTAAAGATAAACTGGTGGTTGTGCAGGGGCTCGAAGGCTTTATTGTTGCTGAATCGGACAATACGCTTATGATTTGCCGAAAGGAAGACGAACAGCAAATTCGACAATTTGTAAACGATATCCGAATTTCGAAAGGCGAAAAGTATGTGTAGTTAAATATAATGATAATAGTCTCTTTATATTCTTTAAGTTGTTGCAGGTAAGCATTTTGTGGCTCGATGGCTATTCCGGGAATACTGATGCTAATATCTTGCAAACAAGGATATTGTTTAATGTTTAAAAACTAACAATCTGTTGTAATGATAGATTTGGGTTAAAAAAAACCGGTGATTTTTTATCACCGGTTTTTTCGTTTTCAGAGGTCTGAATGCTTTTTATTCTTTTGTGTTTTCTTCTTCTTTGCTTTCTTCTTCCTCTTCTTCAAACGAAAGCATATCTTTCTCTTGCAAAATGTTATACCATTGTATCACTTTTTTGATGTCGGAAACATAAACCCGATCTTCATCAAAATTAGGTAGCACTTCGCTAAAATACTTTTTCAGCACGTTCCCCGACGATTTGTGGTCGATAGATGCTTTGCCGTCTTCTTTCTCGCTGATTAATTTCAACACTTCTTTAAGTTGAACTTCACCATCGGTAGTGAAAATGGCAATATCTTCCAAGGCAATTATTTTGTTGGTAGAGTGTGCCGGAATACGTTTTCCGCTTGCAAGCGACTCTACAATCAGGTTTTTACTTCCTTTCGTTACAATTTTATACAAACCGGGTTGACCCGCGATAGCTAAAATATCCTTCAACATTGTGTTACGTTTTAAATTTTTGCCGAATATATTAAATGTTTCTTTTTTGCCGACGTTTTTTCTTGATTATTTAAAAATTGATTGTTTTCATTATTCCAATCTTTAACCATCGTCCGGGTTGGGGTACATTGCCATAATCGTAATACGTTATGTTTGTCAAATTGCGAGCTTCGCCATAAATATTCCAACCCGAGTTTTCCCAGCTTATTTTCAAATCTATGGTTGAGAATGGTTCATACGCCATCATTCCATCAGATTGATTGTCAGTGAATTTTTCGTATTCGCCATTGCGTTCTTGCCATGCTATGTGCCAATTTGCCGAAATATTTTTCCAAATGCTGTGTCTTAGGTTGAAGTCGAAACGATGTTTCAGATAGTTCAGCGAGTAATTCGAGATGAGACGGGTTTCGGTTTGTTCCTGCGTGAGGAGGGTGTATGCTGCCGAAAATGAATGGAAAAAGCGTTGTGCAGGCATTAGTCCTTTCATATCTATTCTCGAAAGCAATTCGATTCCCGAGGTGTTGAGTTTTGTGTAATTTATAGTTTGCCATATATCGTCAGTGCTTTCACGCACCCAGTCAATCATGTTTTTACCGCGTATTGAAAAAAGTGTGACCGAAGCATCAATGTTTTTTCTTTCGAATCGGATACCTGTTTCGTATCCGCCTGCTTCTTCGGGTAGCAGATTGGGATTGCCTTCGTTGTTCGGACTGGTGTAATACAAATCGGTAAACGTAGGCATGCGCATGGTTTTATTGGCCGATGCAAACCATGTTAGCGTATTTGATAAATCGAATGCTACATCCATTCCTGGATATACAAACCATTTGTTATCAAGGTCGGTATTGTAGCTCAGATTAATTCCAATGTTAACCATTAACTTATTGAAGTATCTTTTATGACCAATAAATGTCGAAAAAGTGGTTCGGTGGTGGGTTTTATCAAGAAAAATGGTGTCGTTTACCGGGCTGTTTATTGGTTTTGGATTGGGCTTGCCAAGGTTATTGCTGAATATTTGTTCGTTTCTGACATCGAAGCCTACTGTAGTTTTAGCCTTGGTTTCATGCATGTAGATCAGCAATAAATTACTTCCGCTTACATTTGTAGTGTGATAGTTGCTGTAAGCTGCCGGATTTTCGCGAAAAAGCAGAAACCTGTCGTTGTTACGCTTAAAATATGCTCTTGGGCTTATTTGCAGTTTGCCGACTTGTGTTTTGTACGAAATGCCGGTAAAGTAGGTTTGAATCTCTTCGTATTGGTCGGGGAATTTTGCCGAATAGAAACTATTGGCACCAAAAGCTCTCTCTGTTGCGCCAGCTTGTATGCTCCATGCATTTTTTGTTGTGTTGAAGTTTCCATGGTAGAACAATGAGCGGGTTTTGAAGTCGGTATTGTCGATGTACCCGGTCGATGAAGTATGATTGGCGCTTATTAGATGCGAGGTGTTTTTTGTGTTGAATCCGGCGCTTACCATTTCTTTGTTTAGCCTATGATCGCCGTATTCGATCTGTGCTTTGATAAAGATATTTTTAGGTGCGTGAGTTATTATATTTATAGCGCCGCTGAATGCACCCGGACCAAATTTCCAGGCGCCTGGGCCTTTAAGTATTTCGATACGTTTAATGGATGAAAGATCGATGGGAAGATTGAGATTGTGATGTCCGGTTTGGGGGTCGGTGATGTTCATTCCGTTAAGTAGTACAAGGGTTTGGTCGAATGAACCTCCGCGGATTGACAGGTCGGATTGCATGCCGTGGCTGCCGCGCTGCCTGATGTCGATATTGGCTGCATATTCAAGTAGCTCATTGACCGAAGAGGCAGCCGCCTGCTCAATTTCTTTTTGACTGATGGTAACAACCACGCGGCTAATGCCCGAGATTGTTTCAGGAAGTTCGTCTGCCGTAACATCAACCGTTTCGAGATCATAACGGGCT
>JAFGGY010000131.1 GCA_016930365.1 Prolixibacteraceae bacterium
GACTGTTGATATTCGTTCCACATTTTTGTATAAATTCCTTGTTTTTTCAATAATTCGTTGTGTGTTCCTTGTTCGGCTATTTTCCCGTTGTTGATAACCAGAATCTTATCCGCATCAACCACGCTGGTAAGCCGGTGTGCAATCATCAGCACGGTTTTGCCTTCGGCGAGTTTCTTTAAAGCTTGTTGAATCAGGTGTTCGTTTTCAGGGTCGGTAAAAGCTGTGGCTTCATCAAGAACAACGATGGACGCATTTTTCAGGAACGCCCTTGCCAACGCGATGCGTTGCTGTTCCCCTCCTGAAAGATAGGTGCCTTCGGTGCCAATCATCGTGTTCAAACCATTGGGCAGGCGGTCGATAATTTCGCGGCACTGTGCCAAATCAACGGCATGGTTCACCTCATCCAGAGAAGCGTTTGGGCTGCCATATTTGATATTTTCCAACAATGAAGTTTTAAACAAACGTGTATTTTGAAAAACGAACGAGATATGATCCATCAAATCTTTGTGGGCGATGTTTTTTACGTTGATGCCCCCAATGCATACTTCGCCTTCGTCGGTATCCCAAAAGCGGGGGACAAGGCGGGCTATGGTGGTTTTCCCGCCTCCTGAAGCACCGACCAGGGCTACGGTTTGTCCGGGCTGAATATCGAATGTTACGCTGTCAACCGCTTTTTTATTAGCACCGGGATAACTGAACGACACATTGCGGGAAGAGATATCGGAGGTTTTGATTTTCTGAGGGGTTTTCGTTTCCGGGAGAGTTGCTGTTGCCGTGAGGTTTTCGAGCCGGTCGATGGCTTCTTTGGCTTGCCCCATTGCCTGGCTGATATACATGCTCCGCATAATGCAGTGAGAAAAAACCGGTGTAATCAGTATGTAAAGAAACATGTTGAGAATGACTGTGCCGTAATTACCTGTATGTCCGATAAGCAAAATAGCTGCAGGTGCCAAAAAGAATGTGAACCCGTTAATAACAACCGTGTAAACCGACATCGGGAGCTGCCACAATTTGGTGCATTGGATAACCAACTTCTTGTATTCTTCAATGCTTTTGTGAAAGTTTTTGAACGAAAACACGGTTTGCTGGAACACTTTTACCACCGGAATGCCACGCACATATTCCACCGCTTCGGTATTCATGCGTTCGAGCGCATCCATATAGTTTCGTGTAAAATCCTGCGACTTTTTGCCCATCATCGATTTCATCAAAAATATTGATATAATTAGCGGAACCATGCAGGCAAGCCCCAAATGCCAGTCGAAAACAAAAACCATTACGATAGCTGCAAGCGGCATCACCACACTTCCGGCAAGGTCGGGCATTTGATGTGCCAAAAAGCCATGCGTGATCCCGGCATTATCGTCGATTATTTTGCGGATACGGCCACTGGTGTTGTTATCGAAAAAGCCGAGTGGCATGTTCACCACTTTTTTCATGGCATAGCGCCGCATATTGCATTCGACCCTGAAAGCTGCTAAGTGCGACGAAGATAACGCCAGAAAATAAATAATAATGCTCGCAACGGCCAATCCTGCCGCCCACCAAGCATACGTTTGTACGAGGGCTTGCGATGATGCCCCCACCGTAATAAACTCGCGAACAATAAACCAGATTAGAATAAATGGTGCCATCCCCGCCAGCGAACTCAGGGCCGAAAGCACCAACGCCAGCGGAAGCAATGCCTTGCGTCCGGCCATGTAGTGTTGGAATTTTGATAATGTGTTCATATTTATTATTTTATGTTTTTAAAAACTGTATTTGAATTTCACGAAGTATTCCGAATTGTTTTTATATATGGCAAAAGAACCTTTGTCGCCATGAAACCAATCGTAGCCGCCTGAAAAGTGAATTTGGTCGGTAATAGCGTAATCGGCTGAGGTGCGGTTATAAAAACCGTTGTTGGTAACATCGTAATACATGAAACTGCTCAATGTAAGAGTTGTTTGAAATAGTTTTTTTGAAATATTAAATGTTGCCAATCCCGTGTTCTTTTTAGCTGAAATAACTTCATCGTAATCTGAAATATATTTATGGGAATATTGTACCATTACTGTCCAATCGTTACCGGGATAAAAATCCAGACCAAACAATCCGTTCCAGGAGTTTTTTCGGATTGTAGCATTCAAATCGGAGGGCATATCCAAATCCTGAAGTTCACCCAAATAGGCTGCTGCTTCGGCGCGAATCACAAACTTACTAATGGGTACTGACATGTCTGCTCCAAGCATATTCATTCGCTCATAATGAGCTTGCATATACAAGCTGTCGCCCCGGGCAGAAAAAGATTTATTAATCACCGGCATCTTATTCCATGTATGCAATGCCGATAACGACAAATCAATTCCACTCAGAAAAAATGATAATCGCCCCCCATATTCGGAATTGGACAGTTTCTTTTCGGGTTTATTCTCCATATCAAGGGAGTATGGCATGGCAACCGAAGACATTACAGACCAAGGGTTTTCAGCATCTATAGGAAGCTGAAAGAACTCTGCAACGGGAATGAATACACCCTCCAAATTAAATTTTGGATGTAAATATTTAAGCCGGATACCATTCTCGGGAATACGAATATCGTCGTAATCCTGAGCCAGAAATTCGGTATAGTCCATGGGAGAAACCAAATCGGTAATCCGTATGCCATCGGCAACACCCCAGGTAATAATTTGCCGCCCGACTTTCAAGTCCCATTTTTCGGTATTATGTCTGAAAAATGCTTCACGCAGGAACAATCCTGTTTTATCTTCCAAAATACTGTTATATGCAATATTGAAAGATACGAAAATGGAGCTGTTGCCTTTGTCTGCAGAGATTTCGGAGCGTAAACGGGTGCGGGAACTCATCCAGTCGTTGGGACTTTCACTTCGCAGTGCATGATAACTATCAACAAAACCGCTGTGTTTAAAAGTTATACTATCTGATTGTGCATACAATATTGCATTGCTAATAAGCATGAAACAAATGAGATAAGGAATTTTCATGATAAATATTTATTTTATACATTTAAACCAGACCATAGCTTTACTGGTGAAAAGTTCAACTATGGCATAATGATGTTTCAATATTTTTTCTGTTTCATACAATGTATGGAACGGAGGGGTAAACCATCCCTTTTTCGATAAAACCTTATTGACTATAATGTCTGATGGTATGTAACCTCCTTTGATATAGAAACATCCAATAAAAAGGCCACCGTGTTTTAATACCCGTGCTGTTTCATCAAAAGCTTTTATTTTATCAGGAAAGGCATGGAAACCATTCATCGATAGCACAATATTAAAGTACTCATCGGGGAAATCCAATTTACCTACATCGCCCTGCTGACATCGAACATGAGTAAGTCCTAACTCCAAAAAAATCATTTTTGCTTTATTCAACATGGCTTCAGAATAATCAACACAAATTATATCAGCTTTTGTTAACTCCTTATAGGTTTCGGCTGTAAAAACTCCCGTACCAACAGGGACATCGAGCAAACGACCTGTAAAATCCTTAGGTATAAAACCAAGAACAGTTCTGGCTATTTCATTATCATCAACACCCCAAAAAAGGGAGATATACAATTTTGACCACCATTTACTTTGGGTTAGCACATTATCGTAAATATTTTCGGAGCTCTTATAAGCTGTTTTTATTTTGTCCATTTTATACTACTATTTAAGAAACCCAATACATTTTGGTGTTTTATGCTTAAACTCTATATAGTCAACACCATATTTTTCTAACAGGAAAGATTCTTCATTTTTAACTGTTTTATGAATAGAAAGGATCCACCATAAAAAGAAAAACACAAACAGGGCAAAGGGTATAGTTGGGGACCACCCCATTATACATAGTCCTAGTAAATAAATGAAGCCCCCAACGTACATTGGGTTGCGCGATAATCGATAAATCCCCTTGGTGTTTACTATTTGCGGAAGTGTTGAAAAAGAGAACATGGCAATGATGTTAATTAAAATGCCCAGTGAAAACAAAATACTTCCGACTATTAAAGTTAAGCCGGAATGTATTGGAATAAACAGACCCGAAACTATCATCCCAATCAAAGAGGTGTACCAGAATATAAACATCTTAGTTTTATTTGCATACTTGTATAATTCGGGGTCTTCGATGGATTTACCCCGTTTTTTGTTTACTATACCCATGCAAGCTTAAATAACGGTATAGCCTGTTAGAAGATATAACCAAAGGTTAAATATTGAAAAATTCAGTTGCATAATTGTAAAAGTTAATATTGTTACAAACTTCCTTTTTCAAGTTTCGCCACAGTGAAGACCGACTGGTCAATTTTTATATTGTACTTCGGGTTTGAAATGGTCAGGATGGTTTGGTGATTGGTTTGTACATTGGTCATGTGCATTTTTTTTGCAATCCAGAACCCATCTACCTGTTCTACATTCGACATTTCAAGCTTGCGATGCAATTTGTTCAGTTTGTCGTAATATTCAACTTTTAAAGCAATCATGCAATCCTGGCGTATCCATGCTACTTTGCGGCTGTATAGTTCGCCCTGCGTTTTAGGAATCGATTCCAGCACCCAACATTTGTGACCGTCCACTATTTCTTCTTTCAGCAGTTTATGTTCGTCTTCATCCACATTGCGGCTGCCCATATCGTCGTAAGTAAAATCGCTGCCCATGAAATAATCGGTTTTTGACGATGAACCACTGATGCGGCGTGTCTTTTTCATAGCTGGCAGGTAGAGCCATTTGTCATCAGTTTTTGATACATCATCGTAATCCCATGTAAGAAAGCCGGTACCTTTCACATCGCCCGGGTAAAGGAAAAACATGATTGTTTTCTTATCCTTATCAATATCCATTGAATAACTCTGGATCTTACGCTCGCGCGTACTTCCGTTTTTATTAACCAATTGCATGGTCATTTCCGATGAGCGGGTATCACCATCGGGGCGGTTTTTTACTTTCAAAGCAATGTCGCGACCGCTTAACGATTGAGCCTGTATGGCTAACGAGCAAAGACCGAGAGCCATTAGCACTGTAATTTTTTTAATTGTGTTCATAACTTATTGTTTTTAATTTTTTTTCTTTTCCGAATATTTTAAAAGTTTTAATTAATACCGGTGTAACAAACAAATCGGCTAACAAGGCAGCCACCATGCCGGCTACAGCCAAAACTCCCAGATGGATAAATGATTTTGAGACTGAGGTTGCGTAAACAATAAAATTGGCTGAAATAACTACGGTTGAAAGTATAATTGCCACTCCAACCACTCCAAATGTCCGCTTCACCGATTCGGTATAATTTGGGGTGCGGTTGAATTCCAAATGGCTGTGGTTAATAAAATGAATGGTATCGTCAACTGCTATTCCCAGTATCATAGGCATAATGGTAGCTGTCATCATATCAAGCGGGATGTCTAAAAAGCCCATTATACCACCCACAACAAGAGCCGGGGCAATGTTGGGAATCATGCCGATAAGTCCCAGCCGTATGCTTCCGAACACAATTGAAAGCAACATAGCAACAATGAGTATGGCAATCAAAAAGGACTGAATTTGCCCCCGGACCACATATTGCATCATGGCGTTAAATTGCGGAAGACTACCAACAGCGCTAACAGAGGCATCAGGGAAAAGCGATTCAGCTTTATTCTGAACCAACGATAATTCTCTTTCGGCTTCTCCTGAATTGAAAGTCCGTAATTCTGTCATTAACCGTAGTCGTTTATAATCGTAGTCTATCCAATATTGGCTTTCTGTGCCACCTGCGTTTTCGTACAGCAAGAGCATTTGAGCTATTTGGTTTTCATCGTTGGGAATGACATAGTTTGCTGTATTGTTTTCGTTTAAAGTCTGGTTTAAATCTTTTAAAATGTCGAGAATCGAAGTGGTGCGTTTAGTCAAAGGCAAACTATCGACAAAGGCGGCTAATTGCTCCAGTTTTTTAAGGTTTTTGGGTAGTTTAGCCAAATCGTTTTTGGGGAATTCCACCATAAAATCGTACGAATACATTGAGCCCAGTTCCGATTCACCTATTTCTAAAAGATTTTTAACATAAGGAACTTTTCTCCCCATGGTTTTTTCGGCATCAAATGCTGTCTCAATTTTTGTTATTCCCCAAATACACATCAGTGTTATAATAGCTCCAAGAATCAAAAGAAATTTAGAGTGGTTCAATGTCCATATACCTAAAGTACTCATTTTACGGTCGAACCATTTCCCCCCTTCCTTTTCCTCCTCGGGATGCGGTTTTTTGTTTTTGCCAAAACTTAATAAAGAAGGCATTAGGAAAAGAACTATCAGGAACGAGAAAAGCACACAACCCGATGTTGCCATTCCCACAAAACGGAGCGGTTGCATTGGGATAGCCAAGAATGTGAGCAAACCGGCAATTGTAGTAAGAGCCGAAAATAGTACAGGCCAGCCCATATCTTTCACCGTTTCAACCACAGCCAGCCTGCGTTGACCATGCAGTCGCATTTGTTTCCTGAAAAACGAATAGATATGAATATTATAAGCAATGGCAATGGCAAACGATAAAAGAACAGGTATGGAAGTCATCCCACTGTCTATTTTGTAACCAATGTACCCCGTAAACCCATACACCATAAATATTGAACCTATAGATGTAACCAATGGGACAAGCACACCCCGGAATGACCTTGTAATCAGAGCTAATACAAAAACAGCAAGTGCAAAAGCCAACATCATTACACGTCCCGCCTCTTTACCAAACCATATCTGTTTACTGTAATTAAGATAAGGCATCCCGGTAGCCCGTGGGTTAATGGCTTTATATTTTGCTTTCGAGATAATGCGTTCGGTTTCTTGTCCGGTAATGTAATCGGGTGCTTTGTTGGAGGCTTTTTTCCAAACCGAATCTTCGGGAAAAGCCCTAAGTTTTAACAGAATCCATGTTAAACGCCCGTCTTTTGACACTAATTTTCGGGCAATATTTGGTTTGCTGTATGCTTTAAGGCGTATTTTGTCGAGCGAAGCCTTATCAGAGGGGATTACCTCAGGTACAATTTGTTCAATGGTCATACCCTCCTCAGTACCGATCATAAACTCTATATTAGTGAGCGAAGTTACCTTTTCGGAATACGACAGGCTGTCAACCAGCTCATTAGATAACTCGCGGATAAGTTCGAGCGACTGTTTGGAGAAAGAATTATCGCATTCGGTAAGTACGGCTACAAAATAATCGTTTCCGAAAATAGATTTAAATTTGTCTGACTGCACCAGCATAGGGTCGTCTTCAAGAAAATAACCGTCGTATGACGACTCTACCACTACCTTTTTCAGCCCTATTACCGAAACTGCAATAAGGACAACAAATGAGCCAATAACCAGCCAGCGTTGTTTTATAATGCCATGGGCGAGTTGCTCAAACCAGTTGTTAATTTTTTCGATTTTCATATTTTTCTGATTTTCTAAATTCACAGTTATTCAACTTCTTTTATTTTTTTTGCCGATAATAAAAGTGTCGGAAAGGCATAACTCCCGTCGGGCTGTTTGACATGAAAATCACCAAATCCGGCTTGGGTAAGCATTTCTTTTAATGTTGCTTCAGGCAATTTATGCGTAGGATAACCCAGTATCCTGGTTTGCAGTTCTACCAGTGAGAGTGTTAAAGAACCTTCTTTGTCGATTGCCTTATCGCAGATGTGGTTCGAAACAATAATCCCGCCCGGTTTCATAGATGTGTTCACTTTTTTCAAAAACTCGTCCATAGAACCGTTTGCCGCATATTCGTACAAGAAATGAGAAATAAAAAAGAAGTCGTAGCCTTCGCCGAACGATTCATCCTTTTTCATATCGAAATCGTGGTAGGTAACCCGGTTAAAATCTTTTTCGTTTTGTTTTAACTCCCTTGCATTCCGGCAAACCACGGGCAAATCGTAAACATGGGCGAAAAGTCCAGAGTTTTCCTGCAAAAAAGCGTACGAAAAATACCCGATGTTTCCTGCAAAATCGCACATCTTGGAGCAGGAATAGAAATCAGGGATGCTTTTCACAAAAGAGACCACGCTTTGCAATCCTCCGGCTTTCATACCCTGCTCCATTCCTAAAGCCATTTCTTTTGAACTCCACATTTTGCTATCGAATTCAGGCATTTCGCCTTTTAATGCTCGTGTCAGAAAATCAAATGGACCATTACTTCCCGAAAAACGTTTTATCTCATGTAGTTGATTCGCTTCCGAGGTTTTGACAAGATATTCTTCTGATAAACCGGTCAAACCATATCGTCCGTTTTCTTCGGAAACGAAGCCGATTTCTGACAATACATTTAAAAGTGCTTCGGTAACCGGCTTTTTTGTATCGAGTTTTTCAACGACAGATTCAAGGGAAAGGCTATTCCCTGAAAGGGTTTCAAACAAGTTTATGTCTGCTGCTGCATTTATTACTTTTGGCAGGTAGCTCATGTACAGCAGGTTGTTTATGCTGCTGTAAGATGTTTCTAATGTCGGTATGTCCATGTTATTTTTGTTTTGTTATTTTTTCAAGTTCCCCGTTTTCATAATTATAAAAGAGCGGCTTTCCTGTTGGGATTTCGAGGTTGAGTACTTCATCTTTGGTCAGGTTTTCGATATGCATTACAATGGAACGGAGACTATTACCGTGAGCCGATACCAGCACATTTTTGTTTTGCTCTAATTGTGGAAGTATATGTTCTTTAAAAAAAGGGATAGTGCGATCGGCTGTGTCTTTTAAGCATTCACCTTCGGGAGGAGGAACATCATAACTGCGTCGCCACAGGTGAACCTGCTCTTCGCTATACTCTTTAGCAGTTTCAGCTTTATTTTTGCCTTGCAGCTCCCCGTAGTAGCGTTCGTTAAGGTGCCAATCCTGATAAACAGGGATAATGCTGTTTCTCATGGATTCGCTATAAATCATCGTCCATTCTTTCATTTTTCCCTC
>JAFGGY010000132.1 GCA_016930365.1 Prolixibacteraceae bacterium
AACGGATAGAATAGCAGTTTCCTAAACTGTAGATCCAGGTTCGATTCCTGGTGGGGCTACTACTTTGTTAATCAATACGATTTGCAAGGTAATTTCGCCATTTTTCCACAAGCTCGGTCATGTCGGCCGGCAATTCCGATTCGAATAGCATTTCTTCGCCCGTAGTAGGATGAACAAAACCCAGGCTTTTGGCATGCAGTGCTTGGCGTGGACAAATTTTAAAACAGTTATCGACGAATTGTTTATATTTTGTAAAGGTAGTTCCCCTCAGAATCGTATCGCCTCCGTAATTCGAGTCGTTAAACAGTGGATGATTGATATACTTCATGTGCACCCTTATCTGGTGGGTTCGCCCGGTTTCGAGTCGGCACTCAACCAGGCTAACATAGCCCAACTCTTCAAGTACAGTATAATGTGTTACGGCATGCTTCCCATAATCGCCCTCAGTAAATACAGTAAAAACCTGTCGGTTTTTCAAGCTACGTCCAATGTTCCCGGTTATGGTTCCTTCAGATTCTTTGGGTACACCCCAAACAATAGCCTGGTAACGGCGTTTACTGGTTTTGTTGAAAAATTGAAGTGCCAGATGATTCTTCGCATGTTCGGTTTTGGCTACAACCAACAAGCCGGATGTATCTTTATCGATACGATGCACCAACCCCGGACGGGGATCGTCGGCATTAAACAGCGGAAGGTTTTTAAAACGGTAAGCCAAAGCATTAACCAATGTACCGGTATAATTGCCATGCCCCGGGTGAACGACCAAACCGGCTGGCTTATTCACAACCATTAAGTCATTGTCTTCGTACACTACATTCAGCGGAATATCTTCAGCAATAATTTTTAGTTCGCGGCGGGGATAATCAAGCTCAAGGGTAACCACATCGTTGGGTTTCACCTTATAATTCGACTTTACCGCTTGCCCGTTAACTTTTATGCTTCCGGCATCGGCGGCTGCCTGTATCCGGTTGCGCGATGTACCTTCCATTTTATTACCGAGAAATTTATCAACACGTAATGCTTTTTGCCCCGGATCGGCCACAAAACGAAAGTGCTCGTACAATTCGTTATCGTCGGTATCGAATATATCTTCTGAAGATTCCTGCATCTTAAAATTCACTTTCAAATTCACTTTCAAATTCACTTTCAAAAAGGTCAATATTGGTATCGTCAACATTCACCTCAATTTTATCTTCATCAATGGTAAGCCATAAATCGACCGAGCTGCCCAGTTCAATCAGCTTGTCTTCTCCCCCTTCGGGCATCTGTTTCCACACTTGCGCCCTCAACGTGTCGTCGGCAGTATGCACCGAATTGTCGTAAATAAGCGCACCCGCATTTAAACTTACGGCATACAAAACCCGGTTGGCATCATCGAGGTAAAAGCCCCGCACATCGGGCACTACGGTTTTCTCGTTGCTCAGG
The DNA here is from genome assembly GCA_016930365.1 of Prolixibacteraceae bacterium. GTDB lineage: Bacteria > Bacteroidota > Bacteroidia > Bacteroidales > Prolixibacteraceae > Roseimarinus. The sequence continues at coordinate 1,426 of JAFGGY010000132.1, forward strand.
CCTTTGCCAACAATCAAATCAACAGCTGTTCCTTTAATCAACATGGTATCGTCGGGTAATCGAAAACCATTAAGTTTTTTATCCAGCACCAGGTTAATAAATTCAGAAGGACGATATTCGACCTGCCCCAGTTTAAGCCCGGCGTTTTCGAGCCGGCTTTGCGCCTCGCGTAACGACACATCGACAACGGCCGGCAAAACCACTTTCTCGGGCTGCATAGCCGAAACAGTTAAATAAATGGTACGACCTTCTTTTACTTTGGCACCGGCTTCGGGTTGCTGCGATAAAACTGTACCCGGCATAGTTGATGGCACAAACGTCGAATCGTAAATTTCGTATCCAAGCTTATGCTGGCCTAAAACCAACTCTACATCCGATTTGCCAAAACCCAGGAGGTCGGGAACAGTCTGTGCTTCGCCATGATTGGTATAAACTCTCAACATTAGCAACGTAAGGTAAACCATCAAAGCAAAAAACATCAACAGCAAAACAAAATGCATTAAAAAAGTTCGGCTTTTAAAAAATGCTTTCAAACTCATACCATTATAAATAAAAGATTTCAACAAAAATAAGGGAGTTTTTTATGAAACCGTGCATTTTAACCATTTTAATTAACCCGATAGACTGAACCCCCTATTAATCGGAAAATGAATAACAATTGCCGCATTTTTTCACCTAACAATATTAACAGTTCTATTATGTGCCTTTAAACTATTCACAATGTGTTATTTATAGTCTGATGGTGTATTTTATTAATTTGCAATTATTTACAAATCTGTTGTCTCATGCCAAAAATATAACGAACTATTGAATACAACCGCTTAGCAAAAACGAAATAGGGCTTATTAATCCTTGAAATACAGCGCTTTTTTTGCTAATTTCATCGCCTGATTTTTTGGCATCACTATTTTGTGTGCATTTCAAAAAACAGGGAGTACTAAACCAATAGAATATTATGTTATTGAAATACGCGCTTGCCAGTTTTCTTTTTATCATTCTATTCACCAGCCATGCCCAGGTAGTTATTAACGAAATTTTGTCGTCAAATTCATCGGGAATACTCGACGAAGAAGGTAGTGCCAACGACTGGATAGAACTTTACAATGATTCCGATTCACCGGTAAATCTTGATGGTTTTCGACTGAACGACAAAGACAAGATTGAAAACAGCTGGCAATTACCACCAGTAACTATTGCACCGGGTGAGCATTTCCTGGTTTTTGCATCAGATAAAAACCGTTACTCACCTGCTTATTGTTACAAAACCATTATTACCGAAGGCGATCAATGGTCGTACTTTGTACCCGAAAACAATTATCCCGATAATGCATGGCGAACACCACAGTTCGACGATTCGGCATGGCAAAGGGGTAACAGTGGTTTTGGTTATGGCGACAACGACGACAACACCGTTATCAACCCACTAAATACTATTTACATTCGAAAAGAGTTCGAGATAAATAACCCCGATGACGTTCATGAAATCCTTTTACACGTTGATTACGATGATGCCTTTGCTGCCTTTATAAATGGCAAATTGGTTGCCAGCAATAATTTGGCATTTACTTCGTCTGACAATTACAACGAGGTTGATGTTCAAAACGACCACGAAGCTGCGATGTACTCGGGGGGAGAACCCGATAAATATGTCATTCAAACTGAAAACGCCGATTTAAAAAGTGGTATCAATGTATTGTCGATACAGGGCTACAATATAACCAACCATTCGTCCGACTTTAGCCTTATACCGTTTCTCACCATTGCTTCAACATCAATAGAAGAAGCAACTACCGAATGGTTTATAAGCAATTCTTGCTCCGACGAAGGTTATCATACAAGTTTTAAAATAAGTAGTGAAGGCGAAACCATTTATTTATATATGCCCAACGGCAGCATAGCCGACTCGGTTCGGGTTCCTCAATTGTACAGCAATGTTTCGTATGGCCGCTTCCCCGATGGCTCCAATGATTTTTTCTATTTTATGGCACCTACGCCAAGGCTTGAAAATGCTAATCCAGAAGATGAAATGCTAAATCCAAGCCTCACATTTTCGCCTGAAGCCGGTTATTACAACGGCACACAAAACATTTCGATTCAAACCAGCCTCGATAATATTGAAGTACGCTACACGACTGATGGCTCAAAACCAGACAGCAATAGTACCCTTTTCACTTCACCCATTAGTATATCGAACCCAACAACCTTGCGGGCTGCCATTTTTCGAAACCAAACTCAAATAGGAGAAACGGAAGGCAGCACTTACCTGGTTAATGCCAGGCACTCGTTGCCCGTTGTTTCATTGGCAACTGCACCTAAAAACTTTTTCGATTATAACGAGGGCATCTTGGTTGAAGGTCCCAACGCCCAACCCTCCGATCCTCATTATGGTGCCAATTACTGGATGGACTGGGAGAAGGAAGTTCATTTTGAACTTTTTGATGTAAATGGTAACCGACAAATAAACCAGGGAGCAGGCGTTAAAGTTACCGGCAATTACTCGCGTATGTGGGCTTTAAAATCGCTGGCCTTGTATGCCCGTAGCCAATACGGCAAAGGTTCTTTTCAATACAAGTTTTTCAACGATCGCAGTTACGATAAGTTCGAAACTTTGTTGCTTCGGAACTCGGGAAACGACTTTGGATACACCATGATTCGTGATGGATTTGTATCTGAGATATCAAAAACACTTGATCTGGATCGATTGGCTTTTCAACCCTCAATTGTTTACCTCAACGGCGAATATTGGGGCATATTAAACATGCGCGACAAGCCTAACGAACACTATTTCAAAAACAACTACAACATTGAAGAAGAAGACCTGAATTTACTCGAAGGAAACAATTCGGTTATTCATGGTAGCGCTTCCGAATATCAGGAGTTAATGAATTACATCAACAACCGGGAACTCAGCAACGATGAAGCATTTGCACACGTAGCAAAACAAATTGATATTGACTGTTTTATCGACTATCAGCTTGTACAGTTGTTTATTAACAATGGAGATTGGCCCGGGAATAATATCAAATATTGGAAATCGAACAGCCCCAACAGCCGGTGGCGTTGGCTTTTATACGATACCGACTTTGGTATGGGCTTATACAATGTTAATAAATACAACGAAAACACCTTACTCTCTGCCACAGCCACAAATGGACCCGGTTGGCCAAACCCACCCTGGTCAACCCTGCTGTTTCGCAAGTTGCTCACCAATACTGGATTTAAACATCAGTTTGTAAATCGGGCGGCCGATTTAATGAATACAATCTTTTCGCCACTGGAAATGAATAATAAAATCGATTCGATAGTTGCTATTGTTGAGCCCGAGATGGATGGACATTTAAACAAATGGGGTGGAAGTATAAGTAGCTGGAATAATAGGATTAACGAAATGAGAACTTTCTCAAACAATCGCCCTACCTATATGCGCAACCACATTCGAAGCTTTTTCCAGTTGCCAAATAACTGTTCTGTTACAGTTACCGTATCGAATAGGCAGACCGGAAAAGTTAAGATCAACACTATAACCCCACAAAGTTATCCTTTTGGAGAGGTTTATTTTAGCAACGTACCTGTAAAATTTAAAGCGCTGCCAGAACCCGGCTATCGCTTTGTTCGATGGGAAGGAAATTCGCAATCGACAGAACCCGAAATCGAGCTGTTACTTAATGGAACAAGTAACCTGCATGCTGTTTTTGAACAAACAGGACAAAATGAGGCAAATATCGTTTTCAATGAAATCAACTATCGTTCGGACGACACATACGACTCGGGCGACTGGATCGAAATTTTCAACCATAGCAATTTTGCAGTTGATTTATTTGCCTGGAAAATTACCGATAAAAACCCACAAAATGCGTTCGTTTTTCCACAAAACACTATTCTTTACCCGGGCGATTACCTGGTGATTTGCGCCGATCAAGAGCGGTTTTCATATATTTATCCTAAGGTGAAAAATGTAATTGGAATTATGGAATTTGGTCTAAGTAGCGATGGCGAGACCCTTTCGCTGTATAATCCCGAAATGAGTCTTATCGACCAGGTATATTACCTGCCAACAACACCATGGCCAACAGCTCCAGCTAATACATCTTCGACCCTGGAACTTGTTTCGCCATGGAAAGACAACAGCAAGCCAGAATGGTGGGAAGCCGGACCGGCAGGGGGAACACCAGGTGCACAAAACAGCTTATACACTTCGATAAACCAAAAGCCCGGCAGCATAGCAACAAATGCTCAATGTTCGCCTTCGCCCTTTATACGTTATACCACCTTGGTTTTTAATGGCAGGGTCGGCGATAAATACACCATCAGCATTTGTAACCCTACTGGCAAGGTGCTCGAAATAATAAACGGCAACATTCTTTTTGACGGAAGGCAATATATCGATATTTTTACGGATCAATATAAATTTGCTCCCGGAGTTTATATCGTTATTATTAAAACCGAAGACACAATCGAAACCCTAAAAGTGGTTAAAGGACATGATTGATCTTGAACAATTAGGAAAAAAAGTCTGCGAATTGGTTCACCAAACGGCCGAAATGATTCGAACCGAACGCGAAAGCTTCGAAATAGAAATAAAAGGACAAAGCGACTTCGTAACCAGTATCGACAAAATGTCGGAGAAGAAACTGGTTGCAGGCTTGTCGATGCTTCTTCCCGAATCGGGCTTTATTGCTGAAGAGGGAACAAGCCAAAAAGTGGGCAATGTTTACAACTGGATTATCGACCCCATTGACGGAACCACCAATTTTATTCACAACGTAGCTCCTTATGCCATAAGCGTAGCTTTAATGCGCGGCAAAACCCTTGTAATGGGCATTGTGTATGAAATTGTACACAACGAAATGTTTTATGCCCACGAAAATTCAGCAGCCTTTTTAAACGGTTGCGAAATTAGTGTTAGCAAAAACTTCACGCATCAACAAGCACTGGTTGCAACTGGTTTTCCATATACAAACTTCGATAAAATTGACAAATATTTTGAAGCCATGCGCGAGTTAATGGAAAAAACAAGCGGCATCAGAAGACCAGGCTCAGCAGCCACCGATTTGTGCTATATTGCCTGTGGCCGTTACGATGCATTCTGGGAATATGGACTACACGCCTGGGATGTAGCAGCCGGCGCATTCATTGTGCAGCAAGCCGGTGGGCGCGTTTGCGATTTTAATGGAAGCAACACCTATATTAACAATGGAAACATAATTGCTTGTAATGCTGAATATTTCGATAAATTTTACGAAATTGTAAACCGACACCTTGGTGAAAATGAGTAAAATATGGAAGACACAAAACAAATTATTCTGACCCAGCTTATCGATGCTTTAAAACAAAAAGACGTCGATTTCGAAGCATGGAAATTAAAAGCAAGCCTGGTGCTAAAACAATTATTTGATCCGAACGATGAAAAAATAACGTTGATAAACGAATTGCACTACGATTATTCGAGCTGGTCGCTACGTGATGGATCCGGTGGCAAGCAGCACGACCCTGTAAAAGAAAGCGCCAAAGAAATACTTGAGGCAGCCAAACTTGAGCTGCAACTCAACAACGCTGACCCAATTCTATCGGTATTACAGGAAAAACTAAGCGGCAACGAATATAATTCATTGTTAAATATGATTAAGAACAGCGAAACCGAAGACGAACTCATTTCATTTTTCAGTAAAATTGCACCAACTATTAAAGATGCGATACTCGCAAAAATGATTCTGAAAAAGTAAAAATGAACAAACCATTTGGCTATTATATCCTCATGGCGCTTACCTGGCCCATGCAATTGTTTCCACTTGAATTTCACTATATTCTTTCCGATTTTTTATACCTTTTGGTGTACAAACTTTTTGGATATCGTATAGATGTAGTTCATCAAAACCTGGTTCGTTCGTTCCCCAATAAATCAAACGACGAAATTCAAAAAATCGAGAAACAATTTTATCACAACTTCTGCGATATGTTTATCGAAACCTTGTATTTCACTCACATAAATATAGATAAAGAAGCCAAAAGGCTCGAAATTAAGGGAACTGACGAAGTAGAAAAGCACATTGCCAACGGAAAAAATATTTTAGCGGTAACCGGACATTTTGGGAATTGGGAATTCATGCAATTATTCATTAATAAACTTTCGATAAAAACATATTTTGTTTACAAAAAACTGAATAACAAAACCTTCGATGCATTTTATCGCCAACTCCGGTCAAGAGCCGCCCACCCTCTCGAAATGCAGCAAACATACCGGCAACTTGCTAAAGATAAAGTGCAAAAAAATCCTTTTGCCGCATATCTAATCAGCGACCAACGACCGCGCAGATACGAAGTTAAACACTGGGTAAACTTTATGAACCAGGACACCCCGGTTATGCTGGGGCCTGAAAAAATTGCTCAGAAAACCAACGCCGCCGTTTTTTATGTTGAACTAAAACAAATTAAAAGAGGCTACCATCGCGTTTCGTTCGAGTTGCTGGTTGACCAACCCGAGAAAACAGCTCAATACGAAATAACCGATCAGTTTATGAAACGCCTCGAACAATCAATTCACGAAGCACCACACCAATATTTCTGGACACACAAACGCTGGAGGTTCAAAAAAGAAGAGTTCAACTAAATTAATGTACTACAAACCTGTGCTTTATGAAACAATTAGCCATTGTCGTTTTAAACTGGAACGGAGAAAACCCGTTGAAAAAATACTTACCCACACTTATCGAAAAAAGTAAGGGAGAAAACATCAGGCTTATTGTTGCCGACAATGGCTCCGACGATTCGTCGCTTTCGCTGCTCGAAAATCACTTTCCACAGGTCGAAATTATTAAGCTGGATAAAAACTACGGGTTTGCCGGCGGATACAACAAAGCACTTTCGAAAATTGAAGCCGACTATTACTGCTTGCTAAACAGCGATGTACGAGTAAGTAACCACTGGATAAAACCGGCTATTGCTTGCCTCGAAATGCACCCCGACATTGCGGCTATACAACCTAAAATCCGATCGGATCGAAATCCCGACTTTTTTGAACATGCCGGGGCTGCCGGCGGTTTTATCGACCAATACGGTTATCCCTTTTGCCGCGGAAGGATTATGGACAACATTGAAAAAGACCATGGACAATACAACGAAGGTGGCGATATTTTCTGGGCTTCGGGAGCCTGCCTGTTTATCAGATCGGAATATTTTTGGGCTGCCGGAGGTTTCGATTCCGATTTTTTTGCCCATATGGAAGAAATCGATCTCTGCTGGCGCTTAAAAAATATGGGCTATCGCATATCCTATTGCCCCGAAAGCACCGTTTTTCACTGGGGAGGTGCCACACTCGATTACGAAAACCCGCGAAAACTTTTCCTTAATTTCCGAAACAGCTTATGGTGTTTGTATAAGAATTACACCGGCAAACGCCTGGCATGGACTATGTTCATACGCATGCTTATCGATACCGCAGCCATTGCAAAATTTACCCTTACCTTCGATTTTAAAAATGCGTTTGCTATTATCCGAGCACATATTGCCTATTATCAATCGCTATCCGAACTACGGAAAAAACGACAAAAAAATCAAGCAACGGTAAAACAAACCAAACACCACAGCCAATATCGTGGAAGTATTGTCATTTCGTACTTTCTGGGTAAAAAGAAAGAATTTTCGTTGCTGAACATAAAGTGAATCCCATCTAAAAAAATGATTTCAGCTACCGTCCGTCATACATTTCCTCGTAGTATTTCTGATAATCGCCACTGGTAACATTGTCGAGCCATTCCTGGTTTTCGAGATACCAATCGATTGTTTTTTCGAGCCCTTCTTCGAACTGAAGGCTTGGCTTCCAACCCAATTCAAGCTGTAGTTTCGACGAGTCGATAGCATAACGCAGGTCGTGGCCTGCACGGTCTTTCACGTAGGTTATCAGCTTTCCCGATGTTCCGGTTTCGCGCTTCAGTTTGCGATCCATAATCGAACACATAAGCTTAATCAGGTCGATATTCGTCCACTCGTTATGGCCTCCAATGTTGTACGTTTGACCGGTTTTGCCATTGTGAAAAATTGTGTCGATAGCACGTGCATGGTCTTCAACCCAAAGCCAGTCGCGAATATTTTCGCCTTTCCCATAAACGGGCAGCGGCTTATTGTGTTTTATGTTGTTGATAAATAAGGGTATTAGTTTCTCGGGGAATTGGTACGAACCGTAATTATTTGAGCAATTCGAAATCAGGGTTGGCAAACCAAATGTATCGTGGTAGGCACGTACAAAATGGTCGGAACTGGCTTTCGATGCCGAATATGGGCTGTGTGGATCGTAGGCTGTGCTTTCTGTAAAAATGCCCTCACTGCCCAACGAACCATACACTTCGTCGGTCGAAATGTGGTAAAACAGCTTACCCCCGGGGTTGTTAGCCCATATACTGCGAGCAGCATTCAACAGGTTAACCGTTCCGATAACATTGGTAAACACAAACTCCGTAGGGTTCGATATAGACCGGTCAACATGGCTTTCGGCTGCCAGATGAATCACACCTTCAAATTTTTTCTCTTCGAAAAGCTTCAAAACAAAATCGCTGTCAACAATATCGCCCTTCACAAAAGTGTAATTTGGCATATTCTCAATATCCTTCAAATTGACCAGATTGCCGGCATAAGTAAGCTTGTCGAGGTTAAAAATATGGTATTCGGGGTATTTGTTTACCATTAGCCGTACAACATGCGAACCAATAAAACCTGCACCACCTGTTATCAGAATTGTCTTCATTTTTAAAAAATTTATTGATATAAAAACAAATATACAAAAAGCGAAATCGAACAAAACAGAATTCAATAGTTATCTTTACGATTGCCGAAGTTTTCGCCTTAATAAAAAAGCCGGGATTACTACGACTAAATTCCCCTTACTTTTTTCTCCCAGTTCCAGGCCGAAAGCAATGTTTCTTCTAAACCAGTTTCGGCTTTCCATCCCAATTCCTCGTTAGCATAAGTTGTGTCGGCCCATATTTTTTCGATGTCGCCGGCACGTCTGTCAACTATTTTATAATTCAGCTTAACGCCGGTGGCTTTCTCAAAGCCTTTCACAATTTCGAGTACCGAATATCCGTTTCCGGTACCAAGGTTGAAAACTTCGAAGTTTTCTTTATTTTTCTTATTCAACAAGCGGTTTATAGCCACCACATGAGCTTTGGCCAGATCGACAACGTTAATATAATCACGTACAGCCGACCCATCGGAGGTATTATAATCGTCGCCAAAAACTTTCAATTCACCGCGGAGGCCGGCAGCTGCCTGGGTGATAAAAGGCACCAGGTTTTGTGGCACACCCAGGGGCAATTCACCTATCAAAGCCGAGGGGTGTGCTCCAATTGGGTTAAAATAACGAAGAGCTATACCCTTTAATTGAGGGTACGCGTGGATACTATCTTTCAGAATATCTTCGTTCATCCGTTTCGTGTTTGCATAGGGCGATTCGGCATCTTTACGCGGGGTGGTTTCGGTTACCGGCAATTTATCGGGCTGACCGTAAACCGTACACGACGATGAAAAAACAATATTTGGAACATCGAATTTCAATTGACATTCAATAAGATTCATTAACGATACCAGGTTGTTGCGATAATACAAAAGTGGTTTCTCTACCGATTCGCCTACGGCTTTACTGGCTGCAAAATGAATTATGGCATCAATACCGGGGTTTTCCTCAAAAAAAAGACCGAGCTTGTGCAGGTCGGTAAGATCAAAAACTTCGAAACCGGGCTTTGTACCGGTAATTTTTTCAATCTGTTCGATTACATCAGCCGATGAATTCGATAAATTGTCGATAATAAAGGTTTCGAATCCTTCATTAATCAGTTCAACAACCGTGTGTGAGCCAATATAGCCCGTGCCTCCGTTTACCAATATTTTTTGTGCCATAGTGTATAAAATCAGTTCGAATTGCAAAAGTATCGAAAAATGCGAACATTATTCCCTGCCTTGTTAGCTATTTTTATTAATGAATCGCAGTTTAACTAACTCAATATTTCGAAATCAAATAAATCAGAAAAGAGAAAATTGAGAACAAAAAAAGGCGCATGTTTCAAAATGCGCCTTTCGTTGTAGATATTGTATTAAAGCCATAAACTCTAATGGTCGTTAAAATTCCATTTAGAATTATCGCTGTTAAAATCAAATTTTGCAAGTGTAGGAGTACTATCGCCTATAGAAATAAGGGCATACTCTTCAGTTGAATTTGGAACTTCTTTAGGCATAATGCGATAAGTTCCATCAATTAACTGTTCAATTCGCCATAACTGTTCGGGAGCACCAGTAAATTTTGGCACTGTAATAACTTCGGCATCGGCTGTTGCGGCTAGTGCACGTTCAGTTCCGGCTATAACAATTTTATAATATGGGCCGCCCAGGTATCCACTGTTATCGGGAGCCGCAGTAATTGTCCATTTTTGATGAGGACGGAACATGTAATCGCCATTACGTACGCCAATGTTTCCTTTTGGCCAGGTGTCAATAACATCGGATAATTTTTGTGATTCAATTGGTTGAACCGGCTCAGTGTTGTTACGGCCAAAACCGCGCATACCACCTTGCATACGGACAAAATCAACAGCTAGTTCAAGTGCATATCCCCTTCTCTCAGATTCGATTTCGTAGGTGCCTTCTTTAAATTTTTCTCCGGCTTCTGGCCAACCATCTTCCCATAAGAGTGGACGGATGCCTAAAACACTACGGCCTCCCTGATCGAAATCAGCTTCAAAGTGACAAGACATTTTTTCTACACCTTCGTCAATAATAATATGACCAAAGTGACCAGGTCCGGTAACCCTGTTTCCAGCTTTAATCACCATTTTGCCACCACCTTTTAACATTTCACGTCCCATATTATCGACGTAAGGTCCGGTAACGTTTCGCGAGCGGCCAACAACAATATTGTAAGTTGAATTTGCTCCATCGCAGCAGGTTCCGTGTGTTCCAAGCAAATAATACCAGCCATCACGGTACATCATGGTCGTAGCTTCACAATCAATTGCAATATCAAGAGCCTCATTGCCTTTTACACGTTTTCCTGTTTTTGGATCAAGTTCGACAAGGCGAATATTTCCAAAATATGTACCATACGAACACCACAACCGGCCATCAGGATCCATAAGTAAACCCGGGTCGATAGCATCATTATCTTCATCACCATCGGATGAAGCAACTTCAATAGCTTCGGTATATTCAAAATCAGGAGAATTGGGGTCAAGTGTTTTGTTCCACATGGTAAGAATTGTACCATTGTGTCGGCCACCCAATCCACCGCCTGTTGCTCCATAAACAATCAGGTAACGATCGCCAATTTTCATTGCATCGGGAGCAGCACCACCACCTGGTCTTACTCCGCCGCCGTCCCAAGTCCAGCCATCTTCTGATATCAAACCTCCACCTCCGGTTCCAAAAGTGTAATACTTACCATCGCATTCCATTATGGTAGATGGATCGTGTATAAATGGATTGCCAATTTGAGCCATAGCTGTTTGAGCTATTAACATCGACAACAGGGCAATTGTGCCCAATATATTAATTCGTTTCATTCGTAATGTATTTAAAATTTCAAAATGAGTTATGCAATAGATGCACTAAATGTAATTACTTGTAATTAAACAAAATATAATCGTTGTAGAACAATAAAAAACATCTGCACATTTTAACAAATAATAGTTAACTGATATTACTCAGTAGTAATAGTAATGTTTCTTACAGGTTCGCCGTTCTCATCGATAAAGCGCACACAGAAATCACTCATACCGGGGCCATTAATTACTGCTCCTCTAACGATGTTTTTGCCTTTTTTGAGCGTTAAACGAGGTGAAACACAGTCATCCATTACCATACGCCTGTCGCCCGACATAAATACTGCTTCTTCGCCATTTAGCCACCAGATTGATGCAGAGTTAGAACCTACAGCCATTCTTACATTTTCCATATCTTCGGGGCTATTCACTATGGTTACAGCATTAAACAGCACACCGTATTCCTGCAAACCGAGGCCTGTAGCAAAACGAAACAATTTTACATTGAAATTGGTTGTTTCAAGAGCATGCCACTTAAGTTTAACTGTTTCCATTTCTGGTTCAGCAGGGGTCTGAGGTTGTCTCCTAAAATCGGTAACAGCTTGTTGTTTTGGAACAGTAACCGTAACCTCATCACCATCTTCAGGAAGAACAGAGTACTGGTTCTCGAAATACTCCTCAGAAAAAGCCTCTCTTAGGTAGCTGTCAACAAATACAGTATTACCACGATTAGGTTTGCTAATAGGTTCGAGTAGTAACCAACGCTGAATAAAACCATCGGCATCGGGTGTAAGTTTTTTTGTTGTAGCCGGTTTAAAATACGGCTCAAGACTTTGTTGACTACTGTTTTCAGAAACAGTTTCAACCTTGCCATTTGAGGTAAATGTGCTTCCTTGCAATACCAGCCCGGCCAGTATAACAAAAGCGACCAATGGCAACCATGTTTTGTTTTTAATGTTCATAATAGAAATTCTACAATGTTTGTGATTATTATATAAAATTAGGCTTGGGATAAAAAATCCCTTGTGTTAGACTAAAAAACGACAAATAAGTTTAATCGGTATTATGCTTTCCGATTTTGTAATGTTCAAAAAATGATTTCAAACGCCTCAGACAGCTGCATCCCTCTTTGCTATCTGATTAGTTTTGAGCGCCATAAAAGCACCTGCCAGGAGACATACAACAGAGTAAAGATATAAATAAGATTTGGGAAATAAAAACCAGTCACTCGTATAAGTTGCGAAAAATGGTTTTACAAATAAGTTGTTTGCAAATTATTCTTTCAGAACTCGAAATTCCACAACCAGCAAATATGCATTATTTATGGTTTTATCGCACTACGTTTTTCGAACAATCCACAAAAAGAGAAACTTATAGTAACCTTCATTTTGATAGCGAATAAATGCAAAACAAAAACTACGAAAATGTAGCTTATTGTTTCTGTTTTGAGTAAATTACATGTCAATCGAATTAGAACTAAATAGAACAATTGAAATGCAAAATACAAACAAAGAACACATTACAGATATAGAAGCGTTGCAACAGAAATATTATGAACTGGAATCGAAATGTTCCGATGAAATAAGTCGTCTGAAGAAAAATGAAGCAGAACTTCGCTTGCGATTGATGTTTTTTGAAGGCATTGCCAATTCAACTTTCGACGGTTTCCTGGTTGTTGATCCAAATGGCCAAAAGATTCTCCAAACCCAGCGCACAATTGATTTATGGAAAATACCTCAAGAAGTTGTTGACGACCCCAGTGGGCATAGACAAGTAGCCCACATAATGCACATGAACACTGACCCTCAGAAATTTATTTCTGAAATTCAATATCATATGGAGCATATTTATGAAAAGCGGCAATATGATCTTGAACTAATTGACGGAACCATTTTGGAAATTTTTTCGTCGCCCGTTTTTGGTGCAGACGGAACTCATTACGGTCGGATTTATACATTTCATGACATTACCAAGCGCAAAAAATACGAGAAACAACTAACTCAGTTAAATTCAGATAAAGATCGTTTTATCTCCATTTTAGCTCACGATCTCAGAAGCCCGTTCAACAGCCTGCTTGGCTTATCAAATTATTTAACAAAAAATGTGTCAAAACTTTCTTTGAAAGAAATAGAAACAATCGCTGCTTCAATTTACGACACATCGGACAAAACATTCTCGTTACTTGAAGATACATTGCTTTGGGCTAGTGTTCAATCAGAAACAATAACATACACGCCTGTATCAACCAACATTGTTGCAATAATTAACGAAGTTATTGAAATTCTCGAACCAATTGCTCAATACAAAAACATCTTATTAAAAAATGAGTTAGAAAATGAGCTAAATGCCAATATCGACATTTATATGTTTAAGGCAATCTTAAGAAACCTTATATCCAATGCGATAAAATTTACGAACAAAAATGGCGAAATTAAAATCTCAGCCACACATATCAATACAAACACAGTTGTTAAGGTTGCCGATAATGGCATAGGAATGAAGCAAGAGCTTATTGATAAGCTCTTTAGCTTCGAGCCGGTCAATTCAGCATCGGGCACAGCGAACGAAACCGGAACCGGGCTTGGATTAATACTTTGCAAAGATTTTGTTGACAAACACTGTGGTAAAATATGGGTTGAAAGTACCTTAGGCAAAGGTACAACCGTTAGTTTTTCAATTCCTGACCCATCTTAATAACGACACAAGTTTCCCGATACCAAAAAATACAGTAAGTACCAATATTATGGTAGCACCCGATGGAAGATTGGTATAATAAGCCGTCATTAGCCCTGTAACAATGCCAGCAAAGCCAATAAGCACCGAAGCAATTATAATAGAACTAAATTTTTTTGTGAAAATATTGGCTGTTGCCTGGGGCAAGGTTAGCAGCGACAACACCAGTATAACCCCCGAAACCCTTATGCTTGCAACAATAGCCAAAGCACTAAGTACAATCAATAAATAGTCGAACAGTTTTACGGGCAGGTTTCGTGCCTGTGCGAAATCGCTGTCGAACGAAACAATCATAATCGTTCGAAAAAAAAGCAGGAATACCATACCTGTTATTAGAGCAATGGTTGACATAAAAAGAAGGTCGATACCTGAAACTGTAAGGATACTACCAAACAGAAAGCTCATCAGATTGGGTGCGTATCCAGGCGAAAGCGCTATAAAAATAATACCTATAGCCATACCCAGCGACCACCAAATAGCAATCGACGAATCTTGTCGGATGTTTCCTTTGTTGGTGAAATAGTTGATTCCCAACGCCGATAAAACAGCAAAAACAGCTGCCCCCAACAATGGGTTTATACCAGCAAAATAGGCAATGCCAATGCCTCCAAACGACGCGTGAGTAATGCCTCCACCAATAAAAACCATGCGGCGGGCAACAATATAACTGCCAATAATGCCACACGATATGGATGTAAGCAACGCCGCCCAAAGTGCATTTCTGAAAAATTCGTATTGAAGTAGCTCTATCATTGCTTTTGTTTAGTGCTTGTGCAGGTGGTTGTGGGTTCCTAAAACCGTGTGGGGCACCTCGCCATGAGTAATGATTTGTATGGGGCAGTTATAGGCTTTTAGCTGCTCGGGCGAAATAATATTCGACGGGTGGTAATTCAGGGTGGTATTCACACAGGCAATGCCTTTCACATAAGTAGTTATTGTTCCCACATCGTGCGACACCAGCATAATAGCCATGCGCTTATTCAGCTCTATCAGCATCTCGTACAATTCATGCTCGAATTGGTTGTCAACGTATGTGTCCGGTTCGTCGAGTATCAGCAACCGGGGATCTGAAATAAGTGCCCTACCTAAAAAAACGCGCTGCATTTGTCCTCCCGATAGTTCGCCAATGGCTTTGGATACCAGGTTTTGGATACCCAGTTCTTCAACAATACGATCTAGGCTGGCATTGTCTTTTCGCATATAAGGTTTTGCCCAACGGTTTTTTCGGGCTAAGCCCGATAAAATGACTTCTTTAACCGTAATCGGGAAACGATGATCGAATTTGTTTACTTGTGGAAGGTAACCAATATCGCTGCCCTTTTCTTTTAATTTATCTGCAAAAATTATTTCACCCGAAGTTGGTTCGATAAGACCTAAAATCGCTTTCAGAAGAGTAGTTTTTCCTCCCCCGTTGGGACCAATTACCCCAATAAAATCCGACTGCGAAATAGTTAAGTTAGCGTCTTGCAAAGCAACATAGGTGCCATATTTTACGGTTAAGTTTTTTATTTCAATTAGTTTGTTCATGGGCAGTAAGTGCTTTTTTCATTTTAGCTGTAAGTGCGTACATTTCATCCAGCCAGTTTTCGGCCAATGGATCGATACTTACAACCTCGGCACCAATTTCTTTGGCTACTGCTTTAGCTTTTGATGTTTCGAACTGCGACTGCACAAATACCGTTTTGATGTTGTTGGCATTGGCGGCATCAACCATTTTTTTCATGTGTGCCGGGCTGGGCGATTTCCCTTCAAACTCGATGGATAATTGTTCGAGATGATAATCGCGGGCGTAATAGCTAAGAGCCGGATGAAAAATCATAAACGTATTGTTGGTGGTGTCGGCAAATTCATTCCGAATGTGAAAATCGAGCGAATCGATACGGGCAATAAAATTTTCGAGGTTGTTGTTGAAAAGCGTTGCATTTTCGGGATATTTCTCGGATAAGGCATCGCTAATGGTGCGCGAAATGGTTTTCACATTCTCTGGCGAAGTCCATATGTGTGGATCGGTACCATGTTCCTGTTCGTGCTCATCGTGTTTGTGTCCTACATCGCTTCGTAAAAGGTCTATACGCTTACTACACGAAATGTATTCAACATTCTCGGTCGTTTCTCTGAAACGTTTCATCCACGATTTTTCGAAACCCAGATGCCCTACATAAAAATAAAACATCGAATTGCTCAGCTCCTGTATTTGTTGCGGAGTGGGCTCGTAGTCGGCCGGGCTGGCCCCCGGAGGCAGCATTACATTCACAGGGTAAAGATCGCCGGCAATCTGCTCCACAAAATATTTTTGAGGCAAAATGCTTACGGTGATAACATTGCTTTCCTTCTTTGCGATTGAACAAGATAGAGCAATAAAAGCTACTATGATATAAAGAATGTTTTTCATGAGTTTGTTGATTTTCTTTTTTTGAAAACTTTTTTCCAGAATAACAATGTAATGCAAATTTAGTTTTTCTTTTTAAACTTCTTAACGTTCATTTCTTTCGTTTCGATGATCTTTTTTGGGGGCACCGGATCGTATCCGTGTGTTCCCCAGGGGTGGCACTTCGAAAGACGTTTCAAACCAAGCCAGAAACCCTTAAGCGGGCCATGTATTTTTATGGCCTCTATCATGTAGTTCGAACAAGTGGGGACATGACGGCACGAAGAGGGTGTGAGTGGTGAAATGGCATATTTATAAAAATAAACCAAGCCAAGCAGGGGGTAACTTACAATTTTCGATGCTTGCTTTTTTAACCACATAGCCCGTATTGCTTGTTTTTTAAAGTGTTACAAAAAATCTTTGTACAACATACTAGGCTGAATGCCCTGGTTGTTCTGATATTTACCATTTTCATACTTCTTATATTCGCCCAGAATATCGTGGTAATATATCTGGCATATTTCCACACCGGGATAAATCCGAATGGGTTGAACGCAGAAGATTTCCAATGTCCAAAATCCCGAGAAACCTACGTCGCCAAACCCGGCTGTTACATGGATAAACATACCCAGACGACCAACCGACGAACGTCCTTCGAGCATGGGTACCAATTTGTCGGTACGGGTGTATTCTACCGTTCTCCCCAAGTACAATTTGTTGGTTTCGAGCAGTAAGCCTTCTTCGGGGATGGTTATTTCGTGCGCCTTATTTTCAGTTTTCATATCGAGAATGGTATTCTCGTACACCAATAATTTATTATGTAGCTTCAGATTGTAGCTGTTGGGGTTTAACTGCGATGGGTCGAAAGGCTCGATAAAAATATCGGAATTTAACCGTTTTTGTATTTCTTTTCCTGAAAGAATCATAGCAAAATTATTTTTGAATGAGGCAAATATAAATAGTTTGAGGATGAAACGAAGGGTTTTCCATAAAAATCGGGACGTAAGGTTTAAAGTAGAAGTTTTTACTAATTCGAAGATGAAGAATGTAAGTGTTCAAAATCGTATCAATCGGATCCGCTACTTTTTATATCTTCCTTATCTTTGCGTTATGCACAATGGCTCAAAATCAACATTAATTAAAACAAAAGCTCTCGAACTAGGCTTTTCTTTGTGTGGAATAGCTCCGGTTCGCAAGCTTAAAGCGGAAGAGAAGGCTCTAAAAGCTTATCTTGCCAATTGTTATCATGGCGAGATGAAATACATGGCCAATCATTTCGATAAGCGGCTCGACCCGTCGTTGCTGGTTCCCGGAGCTAAATCGATGGTGCTTGTTTTGCTCAATTATTTTCCTCGTAATTTGCAGCAGGGCAGCAATGCACCCAAAATTGCCAAATACGCTTATGGCACCGATTATCATTACGTAATCAAAGATAAACTGAAGGCTTTGCTTCGTTTTATCAACGAGCACATCGCTCCGGCCAACGGACGTGTATTTACCGACTCGGCACCGGTACTCGAACGTGCCTGGGCTGTACAAGCCGGTTTGGGCTGGATCGGAAAAAACGGCCTGCTGATAAATCGGCAGATGGGTTCATTCTTCTTAATTGGAGAGCTGATAATTGACCTCGAACTTGAGTACGACGAGCCATACTACGATGAGCATTGTGGCAGTTGCAACCAGTGCCTAAATGCCTGTCCTACGCACGCACTTGTCGAACCTTATGTGCTCGATGCCCGGAAGTGTATCTCGTATCTAACCATCGAACTTAAAGCCGAAATACCCGAAACGTTTCGCCCAATGCTTTCGCAGAGAATTTTTGGTTGCGATATCTGCCAGGATGTGTGCCCGTGGAACCGGAAAGTCCACCCAACAAGCGAGCCGGCTTTTTCGCCTCATCCCGAAATGCTTCAACTATACCGTGAAGCCTGGATGAACCTATCGAAAAATGCGTTTAACGAACTTTTTCGAAAATCGGCACTCAAACGAGCCGGCTATCAAAAAATCATGCAAAATATTTCGTACCTGTATGAAAAATGTTGAGCAGACAGCGGGGGCGGCGAATAGTATCCAACAAATTACCAATTCAACCATTTGATTGTTGTATTGTTGTTTTTGGTATAATCAAAACAATAAAACGAAATGGATACCAAGGCACAAAAAATATCGGGATGGATAAAAAACAGAAAATCAACCTTTGTAAGCGGCTTAAAAGAAGGAGGTAAAATTAACGACGACCTTATTGAGCACTTGCTCGAGAATGCCAGTTGGGCTCCTACGCACGGTTTGGTACAACCATGGTTCTTCAGGGTTTACACTGGCGATGCTGTAAAGCATTTTTTCAGTAAGCAAAAAGAAATCTACAAATTAATTACACCTCCGACAAAATTTAAAGAACATAAATACAAAGGCTACGATGAAAAATGGAAGCGTGTTTCGCATATTGTGGCGGTAATTGCCAAACGCGATCCGTATAAGCGTTTTCCCAAACAAGAAGATATCGTTTCTGTAGCCTGCGGGGTGCAAAATATTTATCTTAGCCTCGATGCCTATGGTATTGCGGGTTACCTGAGCACCGGCGATGTGTGTTACTCTCCACAAATGAGAAAATATCTGCAACTTGAACGCGACGATGAGGTGCTTGGTTTTTTCATTCTTGGAATTCCCGACCATGCGCTTGTGAGTACTCCTAGGGTTCGTATTCCGGTGTCCGAGAAAACCCAATGGGTAAGGTAAACGGAAATTATTCAGTTTACTGAATGGTTGAAAAAGAATGGTTCGTGCTATATATTTTTTTGTAGTTTTGTGAAAAATGAATTCTGTTCAACACCCACCAAAACACTCAAAAAACTCACACCACAAACGAGTGAAAACGCGAATCATTTTAAAATTAAAAAAGCATCATGCCACAAGAGAATGGAGTAGAAGAAAAGAAAAGGTATTTTGTGATAAAACATGTTTTTCATGCTTTTATCTCATTATTGGTGCTTTTTGGGCTCGTGATTCTTTTTAAAAAGTTGTATTTCGATCATAATCCCGAATACTGGCTCGAAATGTTTTATGGGAATAGTCTGGTTGTTCACATGATTTACGTTGGTTCCGAAGTTCTTTTCGGGCTTTTCCCTCCCGAACTTTTTATGGTTTGGGCTTATAATGCCGGCAATCTTGCCAGCTACATCTTAAATATTTTATTTTTTGCTGCTGTTTCGATGGGAGCCGGACACCTGGCATTTTGGATCGGCCGTTTACTGGCCAAAAAAATTGGGAAGAAAATACGTAAAATGAAATTTGTTGAAAAACAGTTGCCCACCATCAAGAAATTTGGGGGTGTAATTATTCTTATCTCGGCACTTACACCTCTGCCCTGGGCTACAATATCGCTTATTATGGGTATTATTGAGTACAAATACCGTTACTATTCCCTGTTTGCACTTGCCCGCATCCTTCGCTTTGTAATCAATGGATTTTTGATCTATCAAACCGGCAATTATTTCTTTTAAACCAAGCCGAATCACTACCTTTGGATCATAAAAAAACAACAATGAATGATGTTCCAGGATTTTCGGATGTTGAAAAAGCTCATTTGCGAATTTCACCTTATGTACATCGCACACCCGTTCTTACATCGAAATCGGTGAATGCTTTACTGGGGGCTGATTTATACTTCAAGTGCGAGAATTTTCAAAAGGTTGGCGCCTTTAAATTCAGGGGAGCTACCAATGCGGTAATGAGTTTGAGCAATGACGAAGCAAAGTGCGGTGTAGCTACACACTCGTCTGGCAATCATGCTGCTGCTCTGGCTTTGGCAGCCCATAACCGGGGCATAAAAGCCTATGTGGTTATGCCCAAAAATGCACCCGAAATAAAAAAGAAAGCGGTACAGGGTTATGGCGCAGAAATTACTTTTTGCGAGCCGACCCTCGAAGCCCGGGAAGAAACGCTGAGACTGCTTGTGGAAAAAACAGGAGCAAAGGAAGTGCATCCCTACGATAATTTTCAGGTTATTGCAGGCCAGGGAACGGCTGCCAAAGAGATGATTGAAGATGTTGGAACATTCGACCAGGTGTTATGCCCGGTTGGAGGAGGAGGTTTGTTAGCCGGTACTTCACTTTCGGTAAAAGCCCTATTGCCCACAGCCAGCGTAATAGCTTGTGAACCAGCCGGTGCCGACGATGCCTGTCGTTCGTTCAAGGCTGGACGGATCATTCCATCGCACAAGCCAAATACCATTGCCGACGGTCTGCTTACTTCGCTGGGACGTCGAAACTTTGAAATTATTCAATCTAAGGTTGATGATGTGCTAACCGTATCCGACGAGTCGATTGTTGCAGCCATGAGAATGATATGGGAGCGAATGAAAATAATTATTGAACCATCGTCGGCGGTGCCGTTAGCAGCCATATTAGAGCAAAAGCTGGATGTGGCATGCAAAAAAACGGGGGTGATTTTATCGGGTGGAAATGTCGATTTAAACACAATTTCAACATACTTTAAATAAAGCAACTATGGAAAAAACAGTGCCTTGCGAAGAATGCAAAATGAGGCTGAAGTACGACGAAAATCCAAAATCGTTTGCCGGCCGTTTTTGGAAGTGGCATATTAAATTTTGCCCCGGGTGGAAAATGTATATGAAATCGGTCGATGATGAAAAGCGACACGAGCTGGCCTTAAAATATGGACAGAAGAAATGGCTAAACTAAATAGTATGTTAGATTTCAGACATGAGACATGAGACTTTGTTCGTAACAAGTTAAATATTAGTATTTTATACAATTACTTCGACAAAGTACAATCGACACATTATCAGCAACTTTTAAAAAAGTAACGAACTATTGTAAACTAACATTGCAAAAAAAGAAGAGCCAGCCGGAATTAACACCGGTTAGCTCTTTTTCATACGATTAAATTGTTTGTTTTTATGGTATCGTATAGCCTGCCCCGATTTTTCGGGGGAACTCGCATGAATTTAATCATCC
>JAFGGY010000133.1 GCA_016930365.1 Prolixibacteraceae bacterium
AATAATACCTATTTTTGAAAAAATCGCAGACCTAAAAAGTGTCCGGATAAAACCGGAATGGGTGTCCAGATAAAACAGAATACGCAACTCAAACAGATGCTGAATACTTACCAGCGAATCGACCGGGAGGTGAACCATTACTTATACTAAATGCGGATAGTTTTTTCTTATTAATTTGTCAAAATTTGAACTTCGCACAAAAATTTGCTTTTTCTTATTTGCCTGTAAAATCTCTATAAATCCTAATTCGCAAAGCCGTGAAAGGTCAGAACGAGCAGTTTGATTTGAAACATACAATCTGGTCTCTACTTCTTTAACTGTTAATACCAAATTTGATTCATCATAGTACCATTTCAATATTTCGGCCTGTCTTTCCGTAATCGTTGGAATTCTCTGGAAGTTTGTAATATATTTTTTCTCTTCAATTTTCCTTTGAAGATATTGTCGTAAAGCATCGTATGCTAAAGACATTGTTTTAAGGTTATAGTTTAGAAAGTATGTTAAATCATTTTCGTCGTTTTCGGTATATTGATATGCTTTCTCATATTGGTTTTTACTTTTAATGATTAATCTGGAAATCGATAAATATTCGGTCAACCAGTAGCCTTTAGAAAGGAGATACCAATAAAATAATGCTCTTGCCGTTCTTCCATTTCCATCAACGAAAGGATGAATAAAGCCAATGAGAAAATGTAGAATTACTCCTTTTATTATAGGATGGATAAAGAATTTATCGTCGTTATTATTAAAAAAATTACAAATTTGGTTTATAAGTTCAGGAATTTCATCGAAGTCTGGTGGGGTGTGTACAACTTGGCTCTCTATATGATTGACTACATAAACATCATTCGTTTTTCTGAAAGCACCCTCATCGTCTTTATTGTCTAGTGTATTTTTAGAGATTAATTGATGTATGAAAAGTAGTGAATCAGGACTTAGTTTGTTTGATTTGTTTTCTACGATATATTTAATTGTGCGATAGTTATTTAAAATCATTTGCTCAGACTTGCTTCTAGGTTTATTATTTTTTCGAAGCATTTCTTTTGCTTTTTTTCGGGTAGTAACAGCACCTTCCATTTGAGAAGATGCAATAGCTTCTTCCATTATTGAGCTAATTAAATATTTGTCTTTCCCATCCTTAGGTAATAGTTTATTTACTCCTAATGTTCCTCCAATATTCAAATCAAATTCATGGAGAATCTTTTGAATATTGTCAGTTTGAGAGAATAAAAAAATGTAATTTCCAAAGCTTATTTTTTTGACATCAATTGTTCTTGTCAGCTTTACTGCAGCCCACAAATCTTCAGCCGAATATTTACTTGATGTGTTTTTATGTTTGACTTTATCCCAGTATAAGTATCTATTGTTTATTTCTTTAACCAGCTCTAAACATTCGTTGTTTTTTAAAATGTCAAAAGCCTTTTTGAAATGAGTATTTTTTATTTGTGGCGGTTTTTCAATCATTGTTAAAATCTCCTAATCTTACAACTATTTGGAAATATTTCAAATATATGAAATTTTATCAAAACCTCCTAATGTTACAAAAATTAGGAGGTTTAAGAATTGCCCGATACTAAAGAACACCTTTGCGCCCCCATACTAAATTAACCCAAAAAGGAAATTACTTGTCAATCCATTTCTTAAAATCGAACAGACGCTGAATACTTACCAGCGAATCGACCGGGAGGGGTACTTTTAGTTCAACCTTAATGCTGCGGTTCGACATGGAATACATGTTTTCGATAGCCTTGTAGTTAATGATTAACTGGCGGTTTATCCTGAAAAACTTTTTGGGCGATAACTCGTTCTCAATTTGGTCGAGTGCCTGTGAAATGTCGTAGGTTGTTGAATCGAAGCCAAGCATAAAAACTGACTTGTTCAGGATGTAAAATGCGGCAATTTCGTCAATATCAATCGATTTAATTTTGTTGGCATACGATACCGAAAAGCGCTGCCTGTATTCAGGTTCTTTTTTCTGCAACATATTTATTAAGCCCGAATAATCGGGCAGGCTTGTCAATTGCAGGCTTTGAAATTTTTGAATGGCTCTTTTGAAATCGGCTGTTTTTATGGGCTTTACCAGGTAGTCGATGCTGTTTAATTCAAATGCTTTAATGGCAAATTGGTTGTAGGCCGTAGTGAATATTACCGGGGTGTTGGTTTGTATTTTATCAAAAATCTGGAAACTCAAGCCATCGGACAGGTGAATGTCGAGCAGTATTAAATCGGCTTTATTTGCCGATAACCATTCAATTGATTCTTTAACCGAAGAACAAACTCCGGCAACAGTTGCTTCGGGCTGAGTTTCGTTCAACAATGCAATTAAATTTTGCACCGCCGGCGCTTCGTCTTCAATAATTAAAATGTTCATTCGTCGTAATTTAATTTACAATAGTTCGTTAATGTTTTTTAAGTCGATGACAATGTGTTGTTTATATTTTTACTGAATTCATCATCTAAATTTCAGATATTTAATTTGTTACAAACAAAGCCTCATGTCTCATGTCTAAAATCTAACGTACTATTGAATTTAAGTACCGGGATTTTTGCAACAAAGGTATCGTCAATTTCAGCAAAGCTACACTCTTTTTCGGTAATTAACTCATATCTGGCTTTGAGGTTTTTAAGTCCCATTCCGTTCGATTCGGGTTGGTAATTTAGTTTGTTTATCGGGTTTTTTACAACAATCCATTCGTTGCCAATATGCATCGTAATTGTTAAAGGCGTCTGTTCCGAAATTTGGTTGTGCTTTATGGCATTTTCAATCAAAATTTGCACCGACAAAGGAACAACACAGTAATTGCTGAGCACAATATCTGTTTCGATATACAATTTCAGGTTATCGCCATAACGCATTTGTTGTAAATAAATGTACGAATTCACAAAGTCGATTTCGTGGTTTAACTCAATTACTGTTTTTTCATTTGCTTCGAGCACATAGCGGTAAATTACCGAAAACTCTTCGATGTAAGTAAGGGCTGCTTTATTGTTGTTGCGAATTAACGACGATAAGGTATTCAGGCTGTTAAAAAGAAAATGCGGGTTAACCTGGTTTTTAAGCACCTCGTATTGTGCAATTACCCGTTGATTCTCGAGCAGCAAAAGTTTGTTTTTAGCTTGCTGAATTTCAACCTCGTATTGAATATTTTTTTGGCGGCTTTTGTACAGCACCCTTTCGATATACTGAGCAAAGGCTATGGCCAAAAGCAGCATCCCGTACGAGCTTAAATCATCGGCAATATAAAACACTTCGAATACGGCAAAAACATCGATAATAACCAACAAAAACAACGCACACAGCGCAAATACAAGAATCCTGAAATCTTTGTTTTTGTATAAACCACTTATAATGAGTATGTAAACAAACAGGATAATGTCGATAATAACCAGCACCCAAAACAGGATATTAAAAAATTCGTATTGAAACATCACAATACTAGTAGCTGCATATACTACATGAACAGCTATCATCATCCGAATAAGAATATTTTTTGTGTAACCCGAAATGCAAGCAACAATACCTAAAATGCCAATAGGAACCAGGTTCTCGACAACAATCATTGAATTCATATACAACAAAGGAGGAATGTTGAGAAGATGGTGCAGGTTTTCTAACAAGAAAATATAGCCTTGCGAAATGGCAAATATAAAATACCATAACAGCAAATACTCATGTTTTCGGAAACGGAGAACAAAAGCAAACAGGGCAAATAATGCGGTAAGAATTAAAAACAGCCCCATCACATCGTGTGCAAGTCCTTTTCGAATTGATTTTCGGGTTTGTGTAAGGGCAAGTTTGGCCAAATCGGTAGCATCGCCAATTAAAATTGAACTAAATCCTGTTGCATCGAGATAACTTGTAAAGGGAATCCGTAGTAAAAAAGTTGCCGAATCGACAGGTATGTCGAGCTTCACAAAGTGAGCATCGTAGTATGAAGTAGCCGAATTTTTGGTGTCTGAATTTTTTGCCGAATAAATGAGTGCAGAATCGCGGTATATTTCGAAACCGGGGGTGTAGCCAATAAGCAGCAATGACGGATTATCGAATCGGGTGTTTGTGTATTGTTGCTTAAACAGAATCTCGTTTTTTCCCTTAATATCGGCAAGTTTTATATGCCTTGTTTTGTTCCATCCCGCGGTATCGTTTATGTACGAAAGCGGTTCACTATTGTTTTCGATGAACAAAATCTTATGTTCGGCAACATTAAACAACGAATCGTAAAGCGGTTGTGCTATCGATGCGGTATATATAAATGTAAATACGAATAAAACCAATAATTTAAAGCGGAATAATTTCATGTTCCTGATTATTAAACAAAAATAACAAAAGAATAAGTTGATGCAATACTTATTATAAAAAGATCAAACACAACAATGCAAATAAAAGAAAGTTAGATTTAATATATTTAATTTCAGATTTAATTTTATTGATATTTATTTGCATTTATAAAAAATCATTGCTTATATTTGCAATGTCAATTTAAACTTATTCGATATGGGATTACCTGTTAATTGTCCGAGTTGTAATGCGCCACTGCGCGTTTCGACCTTAAAATGCGAAAGCTGCCAAACCAAAGTGGAAGGCTCGTTTGAGCTTCCCATACTGGCTGCCTTGCCGCCCGATGTGCAGGCATTTATTATCGGCTTTGTGAAAAACAGTGGCAGCCTTAAGAAAATGGCCAAAGAAATGTCGCTGAGCTACCCAACAGTGCGTAACCGTTTGGATGAGATAATTGAGTTGTTGAATGAACAAGAACCATCAAAAGATGAATAATATGAACTTTAAAGTGATTTTTAACCCCTTTGAGAAAATTGCCGGTGCAAAAAGTTTATTTTTTGGGCTGGCTGCGGTATTGGTAGCCGGCACCATTGGTTATTTCAGCAAAACGCATTTCGATGGTATCTTAAATATTCACTCGGGTATGCAATCGGCATGGTACGTACACATTGCCGAGCCTTTGCTTAGTATAACTGTTATTGCGCTTTGGTTTTGGTTGTTTTCGGCCATTTTCGGAAAGCAAAATGTGCGTGGTGTAGATGTGGTGGGCACCCAGTTTTTTGCATTCATTCCGCTACTACCGGCTTCGGCACTGGGTTTTTTTAAGGTTACCGAGGTGGTGGCTGAAGCTTTGCAACAGTTGGTGGCAAACCCTACCGCACCGCTTGATATTGCTGCTAACCAAATGGCGGTTTTTGTAGTGTTGATGATTGTTGTGATGCTACTAACAGTATGGAGTGCTATTTGGATTTACAAGGCATATAAAGTGGCTGCAAATTTGCCAAACCATATACATATTCCGGTGTATATCACAGGAATCATTGTGGGGATGATTGTTCCTAAACTTTTAATTTCCCTAATTATTTAAAACATACTACAATGAAAAAAATTATAATTACCCTTCTGTTTGCCTTATTAGCAAGCTTTGCCGGTTTGGCACAAGACATTACAGGGGCATGGAATGGTGCCCTTGAAGTGGGCGGACAAAAATTGCGTTTGGTATTCAATATTGAAAAAACCGGTGCCGGTATTTCGGCCACTATGGACAGCCCCGACCAGAATGCCTTTGGTATTCCGGTTTCGAAGGCCACTTTCGATGGAACAAAACTTTTAATTTCCATTACACAGGCCGGTATTAAATACGAAGGCACACTGGCCGGTGATAACATAACAGGCACTTTCACCCAAATGGGTTCATCGTTCCCGATGGTGCTAAGTAAAAATGCCCAAAAGGTTGAAAAACCAAAGCGACCGCAGGAGCCCCAAAAACCTTATCCGTATGTTTCGGAAGATGTAACTTTTAAAAATTCGGAAGCCGGTATCAATCTGGCCGGAACTTTAACCCTACCCGATGCAAAAGGTAAACACCCGGCGGTGGTATTAATTTCTGGCAGTGGGCCACAAAATCGCGATGAAGAACTAATGGGGCACAAGCCTTTCCTGGTATTGGCCGACCATCTTACCCGCAACGGCATTGCCGTACTACGATTCGACGACCGCGGTACCGGCGAGTCGGGTGGCGATTTTAGTAAAGCCACCTCGTTTGATTTTGCCACCGATGCTAAAGCAGCTCTGGATTATTTGAAAAGCCGGAAAGAAATCGACCCTGCAACTATTGGTCTTATGGGGCACAGCGAAGGTGGGATTGTGGCACCTATTGTGGCATCGCAACACTTCGGTGAAGTTGCATTTATAGTGTTGCTTGCCGGCCCCGGACTGCCCGGAAGGGATATTGTGATGATGCAGCAAAAGTTGATTGGCAAAGCATCGGGCATGCCCAACGGTGATTTGAAACTGGCAGCAAGTATCAACAAACAGATTTTTGATTTAATAGATGAAATTGAAAATCCTGAAGAGCTTGAAAAAGAAGTAATGGATTTGTTTCACGAAATTATTAAGGACAACCCCGAAATGATACCCGAAGGAATGGAAGTCGGCCAATTTATTGATATGCAGTTAAGCCAGCTTTTAACGCCGTGGATGAAAAACTTTTTAACCTACAACCCGGTGATTGCCCTCAAAAAAGTGCGTTGTCCCGTGTTGGCTATTAATGGCGAAAAAGATTTGCAGGTGCCACCAAAAGAAAACCTGGAGATAATTCGCGAAACACTTGAGAATGCCGGCAATAAAAACGTAAGCACCATCGAGCTAAAAGGCCTGAACCACCTTTTTCAGGAATGCAAAACCGGCTTGCCTGCCGAGTATGGGCAGATTGAGCAAACCATGTCGCCGGTAGCATTGAATACCATTTCGAAATGGATTAAAGAGCAGGTAGAATAAGACTGTATATTACTAACAATCAATTCAATGAAATAAAGGAAAGCATTCATCAAAAATTCTTTTAAAGAAATTTTATCCAAAAATGGTGCTCCTGCTTTTTATTATTTAAACACAAACCGAACCTGCTTGTTCCAAACATTGCTAAAGGATAGTACCGAAAGCTAAATGGTAGCTGGAATTCTTTTAAACACATATTTGGATACAATAATGGTTTGAAACAAGCCCCTGCCGGCCATAAAATAATCATTGAAAGCCAAAGGGCATGACTGCCCAACATACCGTTCAGAGCGAAATACAAAGCGTAAAATACAAAGGTTGCGTCTAGCATCGAGAGCAACATGCCCCGCGAGGCTGTTGCCCCAATGTAAATTCCATCCCATATATACGATGCAGTACTCATAATGGGGATGTCCACCACCCATGGCAAAAATGGTTTGGCCGCTTCGAATAAGACATGCTGATTGGTTAACAGCTTCAATATAAAATGATTTCCAAAGTAATAAACACCACTAAACAGAAGCGTAAGGCCACCATCCCATACAAACAGGATTCGTACAAGCTTTTTTAGTTCCAATTGTTTGCTTGCACCCACATATTTGCCGGTTAAAGCTTCGCCTGCATAAGCAAAACCATCAATAAAATACGAATAAAACATTAAAAATTGGAGCAGCAGAGAGTTGACCGCCAAAATGGTATCGTCGGTAGCTGCCGAACGCGAGGTGAAATGTAAAAACAGAAACCACACACAGGGTTCGTAAAAAGATGTCGGAATTAACACGAAAGAAATGCAGCATTTCTTTTAGGTCAATGACCATATTGCGACGAAGCAAACTGAAAAGAGTTTTGTACTTTTTCATCAAAAGAATCAGCGCCAATACAAGTCCGGTATATTGCCACAACCGTACCCAGGCCATCCCGTCCGATGTCATTCCAACGACAAAGATGAAAAGAAAGCTGCATGCAATGTTTACTGCATTAATCAGTATCGATCAGTATCGATATGGACATTGGATAATGAGCATTTTGCATGCCCAAAAACCAACCACTTAGAGCAAAGATCGAAATGGTAGCCGGAGCTACCCAAACCCGAATTCTGAAATATTGAGCAGCTAGTGTTTCAACCGCATCGCTTCCGCCTATCAACAAAAAGCTGAGCCATTCGATGGGAGCTTGCAATAAAAGAATAAAAGCAGCAGCTATAATTGCAACAAGTAAAGCGCGCACAAGCACCGTTTTGGCCTTTTCGTTGTTGCGTTCGCCATAAGCCTGCGCTGTAAAACCAGCCCATACGTAAAAATCCAAAACTCCAGTAAATAATATTAGAAATCACCCCACCCTGTGCTATAGCTCCTATGTATTTCTCGTCGCCCAGATGTCTCATTAATGTCATATCGACCAGGCCAAGTAAAGGCACTGTGATGTTGCTGATGATGATGTTGGGAACAGCTAATTTTTAAGATGCTTTTATTTAAAACAGATTTTTTTTGCCTTCAAAGCTAAACAAAACACCGATAATTTTGTCTTACTATTAAAAACAGACCTTTTTGTCTGATATTACAATGTTAAACGATAAAAATTTAAAGATATGAGTTTCGAATTACCAAAATTAGATTACGCCTACAACGCGTTAGAACCACAAATTGATGCACGAACCATGGAGATTCATCATACGAAACACCATGCGGCATACACCAATAAATTAAACGAAGCAGTTAAAGGAACCAACTTAGACGGTAAAACGATTGAAGAAGTTTTGGCTGTAGTTGACAAACAATCTGCTGCGGTACGTAACAATGGTGGTGGTTTTTACAATCACAACCTTTACTGGAAAGTTTTAACTCCCGGAGGTTCGGGCAAGCCAGTCGGTGAACTAAAAACTGCTATTGAACGCGATTTTGGTTCGGTAGAAAAGTTTAAAGCTGAATTTTCGAATGCTGCAGCAACACGTTTTGGCTCGGG
Organism: Prolixibacteraceae bacterium; assembly: GCA_016930365.1. GTDB lineage: Bacteria > Bacteroidota > Bacteroidia > Bacteroidales > Prolixibacteraceae > Roseimarinus. The sequence continues at coordinate 8,738 of JAFGGY010000133.1, forward strand.
CTGGGCCTGGCTTGTAAAAGAAAACAACAGCAAACTCGTTGTGAGCTCAACGCCCAATCAGGACAATCCACTTATGCCGGTAGCCGATGTTAAAGGTACACCCATACTGGGCATTGATGTTTGGGAACATGCTTACTACCTGAATTACCAAAACCGGAGGCCTGAATATATTGAAGCCTTTTGGGCTTTAATTAACTGGGATGTAGTAGCAGATTATTACAAAAAATAACAACACACTAAATTTGCCATAATTTTTTATTAAAAGTGAAGTAAATAGATAGATATGGTTGCTGTGCAGCCTGTTATTTATCACTATTTCATGGTTAGTTGATTTTTGGTTTTCCCCGGGGGTGGTTCCCCGGGGTTTTTATTTTGCAAAAAAAATCCTGCGGAAAGCAGGATTCTCTATTCTATTCAATACGGATTTAAACCGTTACATCTTTTTCGATTGCCAGTTTACCTCTGTAATATCCACACTCGGGACATACCGTATGGTATTTAACCGTTGCACCGCAATTTGAGCAGGTTGCAAGTGTTGCAGGGGTTGCTTTATAGTGAGTCCTGCGCTTATCTCTTCTGGTTTTCGATGTTTTGTGCTTTGGATGTGCCATTTTTCCTAACTTTACTTGTTATCTAATAATTTCTTTAATTCGCTCCACCTTTCGTCGATTTCGGGTTCATCGTTCTTCGATTCATCATCAACCTCATCATCGAGAAGGTACATATTCAACTTCTTTATCATTTCGGGGTCACAGGTGCTTTCGCCGTTTTCATCCAACGGATGAACATGCTTTGCAGGCAAACCTAAAATAACCAGTTCGTAGAGGTAATATGCTACATTAAATTGATGGTCGTCTTGCTCAATTACTACTATCTCATCGCTTAATTCTTCGGCTTCAACACCAAATTTCACAATAAGACGACTGGTATTCTCAAGCTCCTGCGAATAATTACCCAGGCATCTGTCGCACATCAATTCAACCTCTCCTCTAACAGTCATATCCAGTATCAGCATGGTCGATTGCCTTGTTAATGTAACCATTGCATCGAGTTGCCCTACTGTAACCTCACTGTTTTCGAACTGTTCAAAGAACTTGTTGTCTAATTGGAATTCAAACTCGTGTTTGCCTTCCTTTAACCCTTTAAAAGGTATTTCGTATTTCATGAGATATTTCATCCCGCCTCGTTTTCTCTGACAATGCTAAAGCATTCGTTTTTAAATACCTTTCTCATTCTCAAAAAGTGCTGCAAAATTATAAAAAAAACCCAAACCTTTAAACATTTACGGTTTTTTTAATAAAACAGATTTTTCGATTTCAGAACTAAGACCAGCAACCACCTATTCAATCATTTAATTATCAGCGAATTAAAACGACATCTTTAAGGCACAAATGATTCATTGACTGTATATTAAAAAAGAACAAAGTACGGTTACTTCGTTTTTCGATAAATACTAAAAATAACCATAAATAGTACGGACAACAAAAACAGCAGCGACACCAAAACCAGTCCTGCAATTATTGCTTTGTACTTCCAGGGTTCGAGGTCAGGTGCTTGCCCTTTGGTAAAAAAAGTATAGAGTACAAAAACCTCGCACAGTGCTGTAATTAGTAAAGCCGAAATATTGATACGGCTTAGCGTTTTGGCATCAATGTATTTTAATATTTTCACTATTATAAAATTAGATTATGAGTTTGTATTTATGATTAATATGTCAAATAAAACAAAGCCATAATCACCTTTAAACGTGGAACTTGCACGTATTTATTAGCTACGCTTCGATTCATCCCCTTTTGTGATTATTCGAATCCCCGAATTGTCGGGGCAGGCTATGCTCGTTTCATCAGCGCTCTATTATTTTAACGGTTTTTTTTCAAAACAATCCGAAAGGTCGTATGTGCATTTGGCTCAGAGCTTTTCAAAAACAATTTCCCCTTATGATAATTCTCGATAATTCGTTTTGAAAGCGACAACCCTAAGCCCCAGCCTCTTTTTTTCGATGTAACTCCTGGCTGAAAAATGGTTCGCTGTATCGATTTTGGTATTCCCTTTCCGTTATCTGTAAAATCGATATGCACTTCAGTCTCCTTCTCTGTAACCTGTATGTCGATGGTTCCGTTTTTATTACTTATGGCATCGACCGAATTACGCACCAGGTTTTCGACAACCCAACTAAACAACGACGCTGAGAGAGGCAGGTAAAGCTCATTTTTCGCATCGAAGTTTGAGTTAAAAGTTATTTTTTTCGAAACCCGTGTTTGCAGGTAGTTGATGCTGTTTTGAAGCTGCTGATATAAATTTTCGGGGTACAGCTCGGGGGCAGAACCGACCTTCGAAAACCGCTCAGCAATTTTCTCCAAACGATTCATATCCTTATTCAACTCTTCGATAATTGCTGGCGAAACATTTTCGTCCTTAAGCAATTCAATCCAGGCCATGAGCGACGATATGGGAGTACCCAGCTGATGCGCTGTTTCTTTTGCCATGCCAATCCATACCAGGTTTTGCTCGGTTTTGCGTGCCGAACTAAAAGCCACATAGGCCACCACAATAAAAATAACAATAACCAACAACTGAAATACTGGATAGAACTTCAATTTTACCAACAACGACGATTCTTTGTAAAAAAGATATTGCTCCTCTCCATCGCCAAGAGGAATTACAATTGGCGACTGTCTTGCCTTCATTTTTGCGTATTCTTTGGCAAGAATTTTTTCCCTGTTTTTGTTATTGTATTGAATATTGCTGTCTAAAATAATGTTGCCTTCTTCATCAACAACAATAATTGGAATGGTTGTATTGGATGATATTACATTGTTAAGAAAAATTGTTACATCATTGTCAAGTTCTTTAGAGGATTTGGCTTCATTCGAATCCGATTGTTTTGTTTTTTGCCCAGTGCTGTCGAGTTCTTCGATAGGTTTGGTGGCAAAAATCTTTGTAGCTTCAGCCCAGCGTTCAACTTTCTTTCGCTCTTCGTGCGAAGTTTCTTCCACCAGCATGTTGGTATAAAGCAACGAGCCTACACCAATCAAAACGGCTTCCAGAAAAATAAACCGCTTCCATCTTCGCTTTTTGAAATATATGTCCAAGAATTTGTAATTTAAGTTCTCTTACTCAACGTAAAATTTGGTATAAAATTATAAAAAGAACCATGCAAAAACCGCTCAAAAAGAATAAAGATGTGTGCAGCTTTGCTCAACAGTACGTTAGAATTTAGACATGAGACATGAGACTTTGTTTGTAACATGTTAAATATCATCAATTTTGATAATTAAATCAATAAAGCATAAACAACTCATTATCTACGACTTAAACAATAGCGACAAACTATTGTTTACTATAAAGAGTCGGTTAAAATATTTTCAATTGTTCGGGCAATGCCTTCAGCATCGTAACCACACTCGCGGTAAAGTTCCTCTGGCTTTCCATGCTCTACAAAATAATCGGGAATGCCAAGCACTTTTACTTCTGCCGAATAACGGTTACGGTTCATGAAATCGAGCACCGTTGTTCCCAGTCCTCCGGTTACTGCACCGTCTTCAACCGTAATAATTTTCTTAAACTTAGCCAAAACCCCATGAAGCAAACGTGTATCGATGGGTTTAAGGAAACGCATATCGTAGTGAGCCACTTCACCACCCTTATTGCTTGCCTGTATCGCTTGCTGAACAAAGTTACCCACATGCCCGATAGACAATACCGCCAAATCAGCACCATCGCTTACTAAACGTCCAGTTCCAGTTTCGTGAGCAATCATCGGTGTTTTCCATTTTTTAACCGTACCCCGGCCTCGTGGATATCGAATAACAAAAGGCCCCATCGGCTGATGCTGGGCCGTAAACATCAGGTTGCGGAACTCTTCTTCGTTCATAGGTGAAGCAATGGTAATACCTGGAATACAATTAAGAAAGGCCAAATCGTAAGCACCATGATGTGTAGCTCCATCGGCACCTACCAGTCCGCCCCTGTCGAGGCAAAGCACCACATTTAACCCCTGAAGCGCCACATCGTGTATTATCTGGTCGTATGCACGTTGCGAAAACGATGAATAAATGTTGCAGAACGGCACCATACCCGACTGCGCCAAACCGGCAGCAAAGGTAACGGCATGTTGCTCCGAAATCCCCACGTCGAAAACACGGTGCGGCATTTCGCTTTGCATAATGTTGAGTGAACAGCCTGAGAGCATTGCCGGGGTAATTCCTACAATTTTCTCGTTTTTACGGGCTAATTCGAGCAAGGTTTCACCAAACACTTCCTGATAAAGAGGTGGCTCGTCACCATTGGTTGAAACAACTTGTTTGCCTGTGGTTTTGTTAAATTTTCCCGGGGCATGAAACAAAGTTTGATTGGTCTCGGCGGGTTGAAAACCCTTGCCTTTTTTTGTGATAATATGCAGAATTTTAGGCCCCTGAATCTTCTTTAGTTTCTCAAGCAAGGTAACCAAATGTTCCACATCGTGCCCGTCAACCGGACCGAAGTAACGTATGTTAAGAGCCTCAAAAAGGTTACTATCTTTAAAAAAGAATGATTTGGTA
>JAFGGY010000134.1 GCA_016930365.1 Prolixibacteraceae bacterium
AAAATTACAATTTTGTAGCCCTCGAAATTATACTCCCCGGATTAAACAAAATACTTGAATACACTAAAAACAGGAGTTGATATCGTAAGACTATAAGATAATGGCATATATTTTGATTAAAATTTAAATAAATATCGCACTTTAGTGCAATTTTTCAGAAAAGAGAACTGATTTTGAACGTTTATAAAAAACAATAAGATGAAAGCGATTACAAAACACATTGCCCTTGCACTGCTGGCAACACTGATAACAGTAACAGCATTTGCACAACGGAAAATAAGCGGTACCGTTTACAATAACGGAGAACCTGCAGCCGGAATATTAGTAGAAGCACATCGCACAAGCGACTCATACTACACCAGTTTCGATGGCCAGTACGAGTTAGAAGTGAGTGAGAAAAGCAAATGGATTCGTTTTACATTTTTAGATGAAACCCGAAAAATCGATATTAGCGACAACGCTACCGATGTATTAAATTACAGCTGGGATGGATCGGAAATACCCGATGCCGACGAAGCAGGCGTAATTCTTAAAACACTTGACGAACTTCGAAAAGAAAACGATTCAGAATTCATTAATAACTATTCACTTTACCGCGAATTTATTAAACAAAACAATTACAAATCGGCTTTACCCTATTGGAAAATTATATATAAAACATATCCAAAATCGACCGAGCAAATTTACAGGGATGGTGCTGAGATTATGAAAGCATTTATGAATGAAGCATCAGATACCGACAACAAAAAAGCTTATCTCGACACCATGATGCAGATTTACGACAAACGAATGAAATACATGGATAACGTGGGAGCTATAATGGGGCTTAAAGCAGCAGATTATATCGAAAACATTCTCAAACTCGACATTTCAGAATTTGAATTAGCCGACGACCTGAAAAAAGGTTACGAATATGCACAAAAATCAATCGAAGAATCGGGCAAAAAAACTGAACCTAGAGTAATCGTTTTATTCCTCCAAACGTCGCGTAAACTATATTCGATGGACGAGTTTACAGCCGAAACAGTACTTGAAGACTACGAAAAATCAATGGATATTATTGACTCACAGCTCAAAGACGAAGAACTGAAGGACAAAGCAAACCAGGTTCTGCCTATCCTCGAACAAATTATAGAAGGCAGTGGTGCTATGGATTGTGAAGCAATGAACAAACTATACTCAGAAAAGTATAAAGAGAATCCCAACGATATCGATTTTATCAAAAAAGCTCTTCGCTCACTAAACCGCAGCAAGTGCGACAACAAACTGGTAATCACTCTTTCGGAAAAACTATACGAATTAGAGCCATCTTCCGAAGCTGCCTTCAACATGGCTCGTACATTTCTGAAAAAAGAAAACTACACAAAAGCCTTCGAATACTATGAGAAAGCTTGCAACTCATCTACCGACAACAACGAAAAAGCATTGTACTACTACGAGTCAGCCGGCCTTTCGCTGCAACAAGGTATGCTTGAAAAAGCACGCGATTTTGCTAAAAAAGCCATCGGCGTAAAACCCGACTACTGCGAAGCATATATGTTAATTGGTGAGATATACATACAGGCAAGTAAAGATTTTAGTGATGATTCTTTTGAACGTAGCACTGTTTTCTGGCTGGCCACCGATTATTTTGAAAAAGCAGCCCGCTATGCCGATTGTAAAACAGATGCTCAAAATAAAATTTCGACCTACCAAAACTATTTTCCGAATAAAGAAGAAGTGTTTTTCAAAGGTCTCGAAGACGGGAAAAATCACTATATTGGTGGTTGGATAAACGAAACTACTAAAGTACGTGTTAAATAAATCAATCCATAGAAGAAAAAGTAGCATTGCAACTGCCATGGTAGTTGCAATGCTTTTTTTATCGTGCCAAAAAAACGACATCAATAAGATAAAATCTTTTGAACATCCGCCAGGTGCTCCCGAAATTGTTGCCGATTCAATTAATGTACTCTTTTCCGATTCGGCTGTTGTACGCTTTAACCTTAGCGCTCCAAAGTTGAAAATATACGAAGACGAAAAAGAACCACACACCGAATTCCCTGAAGGTTTTGTAATCAAGCAATTCAACCAAGACAACATAATTACCTCTAATATAAAAGCCGATTATGGCAAGCACTTCGAAGAAAAAGAATTGTGGGAAGCCCGGCAAAATGTTGTGGCTGTTACCGAAAACAACGATACGCTAAAAACCGATCTCCTTTATTGGGACGAAAAAAACGACAAAATTTATTCCGATCAATTTGTTAAATTTATACAGCAAGAACAAATAATTACCGGCATCGGATTTGAGTCGGATTTACAGATGAAAAACTGGCATATAAAAAATGTTAAAGGAACAGTTATCGTAGAAACTGAAAACTAAAATGAACCCTTCAATAATCATTGTTATAACCATTATTCTATCGGCCTTTTTTTCGGGAATGGAAATCGCTTTTTTCTCGGCAAACCGGCTTACCCTCGAAATGGACAAACAAAAAAAATCGTTCACCGCAACAATTTTAAGTATTTTCACCTCGAGACCCGAACAATTTATTTCCACCATGCTGGTTGGAAACAACATAGCCCTGGTTGTTTACGGGCTCGCCACGGCACGACTACTCGAACCACACATCGAAAATTTTATCCAATCCGACATACTCGTCTTACTGGTTCAAACCTTACTCTCAACGCTGGTGATTCTTTTTACAGCTGAATTTTTACCAAAAACTTTATTTCGACTGAATGCCAACGGGCTTTTAAAAATATTTGCTGTGCCGGTAATGTTTTTTTACATCATACTATACCCCATCTCGCGTATTTTTATGAGTTTATCAAACTTCATCATCAAATTTATAGCCGGCAAAAAACCATCGAACGAAAACGAAGGCCGAATTTTCTCAAAAATCGACCTTGATCATTACATAAATCAACCCGACTTACAACAAACGGGTAACGATAACACCGACAACGAAGAAACAGAAATTAAGCTTTTCAAAAATGCGCTCGATTTCTCAAATGTAAAAGTTAGAGATTGCATGGTACCCCGAACCGAAATCGAATCGGTTGAAGAAAACACACCAGTAAAAGAACTAGCCAATTTACTTATCAAAACCGGCTTTTCGAAAATACTGGTTTATAGGCAATCAATCGACAACATGATTGGGTACATACACACCTCCCAGCTATTTAAAAACCCACACGAAATTAAATCGATTGTTAACCCCATTTCAATTGTGCCCGAAACAATGCCTGCGAGCAAATTATTAAGTTTTTTTACTCAGAAACGAAAATCGATAGCCGTTGTGGTTGACGAATTTGGTGGAACTTCGGGGCTAATAACAACCGAAGACATTCTGGAAGAAATTTTTGGAGAAATAGAAGACGAGCACGATGTGGACGAATTAACGGTCAAAAATATTAAAAACAACGAATGGATTCTTTCGGGGCGCTACGAGATCAGTTTTTTGAACGAAAAATACCATTTTAATCTTCCCGAAGACGACGAATACGACACTCTTGCCGGTTTAATAATCCACCAGCACGAAAATATTCCCAAAGTAAACACCATAATTACCATAAATCAGTTCGAGTTTCGCATCCTAAAAGCCACTAAAATAAGGATAGAGCTCGTTTTAATGAAAATACTCGACAATTAACAAATTGAATAATTCGAAAGTTTAGGATAAAAACCTAAAATTATTATCTTCGTAGCTCGAAAAATCAAACCGTTTTAAAAAGTCAAAATAAGTAACATACAATGGCAACATTACAGAAACTCAGAAACGAAGCAGGCCTTCTCGTTGCAATAGTAATTTTTATTGCCTTAGCCGCTTTTATTTTAGGTGATTTATTTCAATCTGGCAATTCAATGATCAGAGGTAAACAGTTAGAAATAGCCGATATTGACGGCCAATCGATAGAATACCCCGAATTCCAGGAACGATTTAATGAAATATCTGAAATTTACAAACAAAACAACCAGGTAAATAATCTCGACGAAGCTGCGTATCAGCAAATTCTCAACCAAACATGGGATGACATCGTTCGTCAAACCATTATGGCTGATGTGTACGAGGATCTTGGTATCGAAGTAACATCCGAAGAAATGTTCGACCTCGTTCAAGGCAACAACCTTCACCCCATCATCCAGCAGGTTTTTGGAAATCCTGAAACCGGGCAGGTCGATAAAAGTCAGGTTATCCAGTTCCTGAAATACATCCAGGACAACCCCGACGCACCGCAGAAAGCCAGCTGGCTTAATATCGAAAAAGAAATTCTGAAAGCTCAGAAATACACAAAATACACCGATTTAGTTGCCAAAGGGATGTACGCAAACTCGCTACAAGCGAACAATAGCCTGTCCATCAACAACAAAATTGCTGATTTGAAATTCATTCAGAAAAAATTCTCAGCAGTATCTGACAGCGTGGTTAGCATCACTCAAAAAGACCTTGAAAATTATTACACCAACAATATCGACAACTACAAACAAGATGCACAAAAAACCATCAGTTATGTAGCTTTCGATATAGTACCATCGGCACAAGACGATAAAGATGTTGAAAAATGGATTAACAACATTAAAGCCGACTTTGCAACTGCAGAAGACAACGAGCAATTTGTAAATATGAACGCCGATTCGCGCTTCGAAGATGTGTACGACAAAGAAGATGCATTGAAGGAAGACCTTGCCAACTGGGCTTTTAATGCCGAAATCAACGACGTTTTCGGCCCTTATAAAGAAGGCAATGTTTACAAACTGGCAAAACTGAACGACACACGCATGATGCCCGACTCAGTAAAAGCCAGCCATATTCTTATCAGGGTTGAAAATGCCCAACAAGCTCAAGCCGCTGTTGCATTAATCGACAGCCTGAAAAAGACCATCGAGAGCGGAGCTGCAAGCTTTGAACAAGTTGCACGCGAAAATTCACAGGACGGTTCGGCACAACAAGGTGGCGACCTGGGCTGGTTTAGCCGCGGTGCTATGGTAGCTCCATTCGAAAGAGCTGCTTTCAGAGCCGAAAAGAACGAATTGGTACAAGTTCAAACACAATTTGGGTATCACTTAATTAAAGTAACCGAGCAGGGGCCAAAAACCAAACATGTTCAACTGGCAATTCTCGATCGTGAAGTTACTCCAAGTACTGCTTCTTACCAGGATATTTACGCCACAGCCAGTCGTTTTGCAGCCAACGCACAAGACCTCGAAGGTTTCACCAACCAGGTTGAAGAAGATGGACTTAATGCTCGCAAAGCCGTGATTCGCGAAAACGACCGACAGATACCCGGTATCGGCAATGCCCGTAGCCTTGTTCGCGCAGCATTTCTCGAAACCGATAAAGGCGAACTCGTAGTTGGAAACGACAAATCGGCAGTTTTCGAACTTGACAATAAATTTATTGTAGCTGCCCTCGAATCGGAGCAGGAAGAAGGTCATCGCCCTCTCGAAGCTGTCAAATCGTCGGTAGAACTTGCCGTTATTAAAGAAAAGAAAAAAGAAATGCTTGTTGCTCAGTTTAGCGAAGCAAAAGCGTCAACCATAGAAGAAACCGCACAAAAACTCGGACTGACTGTTGAAACAGCCCAGGGATTTAATTTCGAATTTGGTTCGGTGAATGCTATTGGCTACGAACCGGCAATTAACGGAGCTGCCGCTGCACTTAAAATCGATGAAATTTCTAATCCTATAGCCGGAAGAAATGGTGTGTATATAATACAACTAACTAGTGTTGCCGGAGAACCTTCGACCGATATTGAAGCCGAAAAAATTGCTTTATTCCAAAACTCAGGTTATCGCGCAAGCTACCAGGCTTTCGAAACCCTTATGGAAGAAGCCGATATTGAAGATTTACGTTCAAAATTTTACTAAAATTAGTAACTCTATAAAATATAGTGGTAGGGCTGTTTCGTAATGAAGCAGCCTTTTTTTTAAAAAATTCAACGCAACCTTCGAAACGGTTTTTTCATCGTATTCATACGTTAATCCAAAAAATGAAAAACGATGAGAAGGGGAATATTTTTTACAGGAGTACTGCTAATACTTTTATCGCTTATTAGCTCGTGTAGCGACGATAACGACTACTATTCCGTTGGCGAATACGGCATTTCGCTCGGACTAATTGATACTACAAATACGTTTGGATACGATTATCTTATCCGATGCGATAACGGCGACTCGTTGCTGCCTGCCATAACCGCATTTTATGGTTACAAACCCACACACAAGCAACGGGTACTGGTTAATTTTTCACCACTCGACAAGGTTGGCGATTCGAAAAAATTGCTGTATGCTAAAATCAACAACCTGAGCGATGTTCTTTACAAGGAGATTATTGAAGCCACCGAAGCCAATGCAGACAGTTTGGGTAACGACCCGGTAATAATCGACGATATTTGGCTAAGCAACGGCATTCTGAACATCGAATTTCGGGTGTGGGGCAATGTACGTACCCACTTTATTAACCTATCGTATGTTCCAAACGAACAAGAAGACATAGATGAGCCGATCGAACTGACATTCAGGCACAATCGCAACGACGATGATGAAAACTACCTGCTTTATGGATTGGTTTCGTTCGATTTATCAAAGCTCCAACAGCCCGACAGCGATTCCATCGCGTTTCGTATCATTTCGACCGATTATAATGGGAAAAGCCACACAAACAGTGGCACATACATTTATGGAGATGGCCTAAAAGAAAGACCTGTTGTGAAAAGTAATATTCAACACACAGGCTACTCGCTTTTAAGCGAATAGCCTGTGCGCTTTTAAAGTTTTATTGTGATAACAAGAATGATTTAAACGAATCGAAGGCTGAATCAATTTCAATACTTTTCTTTTCGCCTTTCATAAACTCGGCCAATTTGTCGGGCAAAGGTACATTCCCTGCTCCTACAACCGCTTCAACCGTTTCGGTAAATTTAGCCGGATGTGCTGTTTCGAGGAAGATACCTACCTGCTTATCGTTTAAATACGCTTCGAGCGACTGGTAACCACAAGCCCCATGCGGATCGAGCAAATATGAACATTGGTCGTAAACCCGTTTTATAGTCTCTTTAATCTGCTCGTCGCTATAACGATATCCTTTTATGTCGGCAGCAATAGCGCTGTGTGAATTCGCATATAAATCGAGAATACGGGCGAAGTTGCTGGGGTCGCCCACATCCATTGCATTGGCTATGGTTTGTACGCTTGAACGAGGCTCGTAGCGTGCTGTTTTCAGATAATTGTAAACGATATCGTTTTCGTTATTAGCGGCGATAAACTGCGAAACCGGCAAGCCCATACGCTTGGCAAACAAACCGGCAGTTAAATTGCCAAAATTGCCGCTGGGAACCGAAATCACCAGCTCCTTATCTTTATGTCCGTTACGTGCATAAGCGTTGAAATAATAAAACGCCTGAGGCAGAAAACGAGCCACATTAATCGAGTTTGCCGAAGTAAGCGTCAGCTTTTCATTCAGCGATTTCTCGGAAAAAGCCGATTTTACCAGTCGCTGGCAATCGTCGAACGTACCATCAACTTCGAGTGCAGTTATGTTTTTCCCTAAGGTGGTAAACTGGCTCTCCTGTATTTTACTCACCTTACCCTTTGGATAAAGCACATAAACATGAATTCCGGGAACCCCAAGGAAGCCATTAGCCACAGCACTACCCGTATCGCCACTGGTGGCAACCAGCACGTTAACCATTTCATCCGATTTTTCGAGAAAATACGATAACAATCGAGCCATAAACCGAGCACCAACATCTTTAAACGCCAAAGTTGGTCCGTGAAATAATTCAAGCGAAAATATATTTTTCTGAACCGGAACCACCGGGCAATCAAAATTTAGAGCATCGTAAACCAGTTCGTTTAGCGCCTTTTCTTCTACATCGTCGCCAAAAAACTTTTTAGCCACTTCGAAGGCAATCTCCTGAAACGACAAGCGATGAATATTCTTAAAAAACTTTGGCTCGAAACCATCAATGCGCTCAGGCATAAAAAGACCACCATCGGACGCCAGCCCTTTAGTTACGGCATATTTCAAATTCTCGGGATTCGATTTCTTATTGGTGCTGTAATACCTCATTTGTTTAGCTTTTATTTCAACAATTCTTTAATAAACGCATCGCCACTTAAAATGCCGTAAGCCCCTTCTTTTACACTTTCTTCGTCGTAACACTTAACCGAATCGGGTTCGATACCAGGCTTATACAGTAGAAATGGGATTGGGTCGTGGGTATGTGTACGTAATGCACACGGGGTTGGGTGGTCGGGTAAAATCCCAATAGCCAATGGTTCATCCAGCTCGCCGGCAGCCTCAACAATGGGCTTTACGATACGGCTATCGAGATACTCAATGGTACGTGTTTTCAGTTCTACATCGCCTTCGTGTCCAGCCTCGTCGCTCGCTTCAACATGGAGATATACGAACTCGGCACCGTTCTTCAGCGCATCGATGGCTGCCTGTGCCTTTCCCTCGTAATTTGTGTCGTACAAGCCGGTGGCGCCATCCACCTTCAATACTTCCATGCCGGCATATACGCCAATTCCCTGGATAAGGTCAACCGCCGAAATAACCGCCGATTTATCGATGCCAAACATTTCTTTCAGCGTAGGCATCTGAGGTTTATTGCCCGGCGACCATGGCCAAATTGAGTTTGCCACATCCTTACCGGCTTTTGCACGGGCAATATTAACCGGATGCTGAGCCAGCACCTTTTGAGAATTAAGAATCAAACGATTAACCAGATTTGCTGTTTCAACAGCTTCATCGCTTTTAGCTTTCACCAGTAAGGGTTCAAAAGCATGGTCGGGAACATCGTGAGGTGGCGTACACTGTATCAATTTATTACCTCCTTTTATAACCAAAAGATGACGATACGAAACCCCGGGATAAAAACAAACATGCTCGCTACCAAGCTCTTTATTCAAAAAAGCAATAAGTTCATGCGCTTCTTCGGTTGAAATATGCCCGGCCGAATGATTTTTAATGTTTTCTCCCGTAATACAAATCAGGTTGCATCGCAGAGCCAGGTCGTTGTTGTTCAACGCAACGCCCATACTGGCAGCTTCGAGTACACCTCGACCTTCGTAAACCTTATGCACATCGTAACCCATTACGCCCATATTGGCTATCTCGCTGCCAGCGGGCATATCGTCGGGCACCGTTTTCAACAGCCCGGTACGTCCGTTTGCTGCCAAATTATCGATATAGGGTGTTTTTGCTGCCATTAGTGGCGTTTTACCACCTAATTTTTCGATGGGTAAATCGGCCATGCCATCGCCCAAAATTATAATATGTTTCATAGTTATCGGTATAAAAATTTGTATTGCCGGTTTGATACATCCAAACCGTAAAAAACGTGTTCCAAAAATAAAAAATTGGCATCTACTTCAAACAAAAAAGCAGTTCTAACTTAAAATAGTTAAAAAAAACAACGCATTTGCTTTCAATTTGTTCCTCCTTCAACCTCTTCGAGTTCATCGCTACGGTCGATGGTGAAATCGCCACCGTAAAAATCACCCCCTGAGGGTAAAATCAGTCGATAATCGAGCAAGTATCCGAGTTCCATTGTTCCCGACTCTAATGTAAAATCGATAATATGACCACCCTTTTGCCTGTTCTTATCCAGAAAATGCAAATGAAACCCGGTTACATTAATCCCTTTGGCATAAGCCGGGCAATAAAATCCAACAATATCACCATACACATTTTCGAATTCGAATTCGGGCTGATTTACCGTAACATCGGCTAGCGGAGGATAGGGTTTTACCTGTGCGGGCACACTTCGGGTATGCACATAACTAAATTGACCTTTAAGTAGTACCAGATAAAAAATATTGGGTGTTGGAAAATACGTATTGAAATTTTCATCAAAAAATGTAAAATCTACGTTATTCAACACATACGAAGTATCGGCTAAATAAGGAGTAACCGCTGCAAAAGGAGTTGTTTCGTTATCGGCCGGCAGGTAAACATCACCATCGGCTCGTACCTGGAAAACGGTATCGTTCAATACAATCATTTCGCCATCGAGTGCATGGAATGTGCCAATTCCGTAGCCTCCATACGATTTTAACTCGTCAAGAGACATAAAGCCATCGTAAAAACCTTGCAATAAGGCATCGATAACCGAAACCTGAACCAACGTTGGAGTTGCTTTTGAAGCTGGTTCTTTAATTTGCTCTTCGGAGCAGGAACTCATGAAGAAAACAGCACCAAAAATAATTAAAAAGTATCGCATAAGATTAGGTTTAGATGTTTGCTATACGTATTATATCGGCAAAAACGCCGGCCGCAGTTACCGCAGCACCGGCTCCATATCCTTTTATCTGCAAGGGATATTCCTTGTATCGTTCGGTAGTAAGCAATATGATATTATTACTTCCTTCGAGGTCGAAAAAGGGTGAATTTTGCGATACGGTTTGCAATTCAACTTTCGAATTTTGAGGCTCAAAGGTAGCAATAAAACGCCACTTCTGTTTGTTGGCTGCCAGCTCTTTCCGTTTAAGTTCAAAAGATTCGTCCAATGCTTTTACACCGACCCAGAAATCGTTCATCGAACCAGAAAATAACGATTCAGGGATAAATTTTTGCACTTTTACATCGCTCTCTTCAAGCGGATAACCAGCCTCGCGCGACAAAATCAGCAGCTTACGTACAACATCCTTTCCACTCAGGTCAACCCTCGGGTCGGGTTCCGAATAACCGGCATCGCGTGCCATTTCGATGGCCTTACTCAAAGGCACATCACTACCCAGGGTATTGAAGATAAAGTTGAGGGTTCCGGATAAAACAGCCTGTATTTTTATAATCTTATCGCCACTGTTAATCAGGTCTTTTATGGTTGAAATAATTGGCAGTCCGGCACCAACATTGGTTTCGAAAAAGAATTTTATGCCTTTGCGAACGGCCGAATCTTTCAACATTTTATAGTTGCTATACACCGACGAAGCAGCCACTTTATTGGCCGCAACCACCGATATTCGGGCATCGAGAATTTTATGGTAGTAATTGGCCAGCTCTTCGTTGGCGGTGCAATCAACAAATACCGAGTTAAACATGTTCATCTCAATCATTTGGTCGGTAAACGTATCGAATCCCGATTTAGAACTCGATTCTTTTAATAATTCGGCAAAATTACCAGGGTCGATTCCTTCGCGATTGAAAAGCATTTTTTTGCTGTTGGCTACTCCAACCAGTTTCAGTTTCAACCGTTGCTCGTTAAAAAGTTTCTCCTGCTGATTTTTGAGCTGCTCCAGGAATATGCCGCCAACTGTTCCCACGCCAATCAAGAACAGATTTAACTCTTTGTACGAGGTAAGGAAGAACGCTTCGTGAACTACGTTGAGCGTTTTACGCAAATCGTCGGTACGCACTACCCACGAGATGTTTAACTCGGAAGCCCCCTGGGCAATAGCCCGAATATTCACCCCGTTTTTGCCAAGTGTATTAAACAGTTTACCGGCAATACCGGCACTTTCTTTCATATTTTCGCCAACAATAGCTACAATCGAAAGACCATTCTCGGGTATCACACCATTTACATATCCTTTTGCTATTTCATGTTGAAATTCATTTTCAACAGCCTCTTGTGCTTTTATTGCTTCACCGGTCGAGACAGCCACCGAAATTGAATTTTCAGAAGAAGCCTGCGAAATAAGAATCACATTAATTTTCTCTTTAGCCAGGGCCGTAAACATGCGCATCGAAATGCCGGTTACGCCCACCATACCAGCACCATGCAGGGTAAGCAGCGTAATACCCGATATCGAAGAAATACCCTTAATAATTCGCTCCTGCCCGGCAAGTTTTTCGTACCCGATGAGCGTACCATCGGCATCGGGCTCACTTGTATTTTTAATGCGAACAGGAATTCGCTTACGGTAAACCGGCAAAATAGTAGGCGGATAAATGACCTTAGCCCCAAAATGCGAAAGCTCCATAGCTTCGGCATAGGTCAGGTAATCGATGGTGTATGCCTTGCTGATAACCCGTGGGTCGGCAGTCATAAATCCATTAACATCGGTCCATATTTCGAGCGATTCGGCATTAAGTGCCGCAGCGTATAGGGCTGCCGAATAATCGGAGCCACCTCGCCCAAGGGTAGTAGGCTCGCCATGGTTGCTTTTCGACACAAAGCCCGGGGCTACCGCTATACCGCTGAAACCATTAAAAGCATCGACAATTCGTTGATTTGTAGCCTCAAACGCGACTTCAGCCTTTACAAAATTATTATCGGTTACAATTAAGTCGCGACTATCGACCCAACGGGCATTTAGAAAAGAAGCAATAATTGTTGACGACAGCAATTCGCCAATACCCCCGATACGGTCGAGTGTTTTATTGGTTAACTCTCCTATCATCGAAACACCTTTTATAAGGTTCTCAAGTTCGTTGAGACAAGTTTGCACTTTTTGTTTAACTGGCTCCTTTTCAGCTTCCGGGAGTAAGATGTCGATGGTTGTCATGTGGCGGGTGGTGATTTCCATCATTTCGTTTACATCGAAGGTTCGTGTTGCTTCGGCCGTACGTGCCATGTTTAACACCTGGTCGGTTACACCGCCAAATGCCGAAACAATTACCACTACATCGCCGTCCTGACGATGAATAATATCTTTCACCCTACGCAGGTTTTCAATACTTCCGACTGAAGTCCCACCAAATTTTAAAACCTTCATTCTGTAAATTTTTAATGTTAAAAGCTGATAAAAAAATTTCCGGTAAAAATCACTGTTTTTACCGGAAATATAAAATTATACAAAAGCAAAAACAGCGATTATTCGTCGTTTGTTGTTCGTGTCATTGCTTCTAATATTTTAACTTCGAGTTCATGAGCGAGCTCCGGATTATCTCTCATAAGCGTTTTCACTGCTTCGCGGCCTTGTCCGAGCTTCGAATCGCCGTAGCTAAACCACGAACCACTTTTCTTCACAATACCGTAATCAACCCCCAGGTCAACAATTTCGCCGGATTTTGAAATGCCTTCGCCATACATAATGTCGAATTCGGCTTTTTTGAACGGTGGTGCTACTTTATTTTTCACCACTTTCACACGGGTATGGCTACCGGTAACTTCCTCGCCATCTTTAATTTGACCAATACGACGGATATCGAGACGCACCGAAGCATAAAACTTAAGCGCATTACCCCCGGTAGTTGTTTCGGGATTTCCGAACATCACGCCAATTTTTTCGCGCAACTGGTTAATAAAAATACAGCAGGTTTTGGTGCGGCTAATGGTTCCGGTTAGTTTCCGCAAAGCCTGCGACATAAGCCTGGCCTGTAAACCCATGCGAGAGTCTCCCATATCGCCTTCGATTTCGGCTTTAGGAGTAAGTGCAGCCACCGAGTCGATAACGATAATATCGATGGCCCCCGAACGAATAAGGTTATCGGCTATTTCGAGAGCCTGTTCACCGTTATCGGGTTGCGATATCAGCAATTCGTTAATATCGACCCCCAGTTTTTTTGCATACGATGGGTCGAATGCATGCTCGGCATCGATAATTGCGGCAATACCGCCTGCTTTTTGAGCTTCGGCTATGGCGTGAATAGCCAGGGTTGTTTTACCTGAAGATTCGGGACCGTAAATTTCTATCACGCGTCCTTTTGGGAAACCACCCACACCTAGTGCGGCATCTAGCCCAATTGAACCCGATGAAATTGCGGGGACATCTTCTACTGCCCTGTCGCCCATGCGCATAATCGAACCTTTGCCGTACGACTTGTCGATTTTGTCCATGGTTAGCTGAAGGGCTTTCAGTTTTTCTTTGTTGATTGTTGCTTTTTCGTCGCTCATATTACTTGAGAGTACTTAATATTTGATTTGTATGTTCTTTTGTTTTTACCTTTTCAAACACTTGGGCAATGCGCCCATCTTCGTTTATAACAAAGGTTGTACGCAAAACCCCCATGTACGTTTTACCGTACATTTTCTTTTCGCCCCATGCACCATATTGCTGCAAAATTTCTTTTTCGGTATCGGCTACCAGGTTGAAATTCAATTGATACTTCTCAGCAAATTTTTTGTGCGATGCCACACTGTCGGGGCTTACTCCAATGACTTCGAACCCCTTCGACAACCACATATTGTAATTATCGTTTAAATCGCAGGCTTCGGAAGTACATCCCGGGGTGTTATCTTTCGGGTAAAAGTATAAAATTACTTTCTTTCCGTTGTAATCTGACAAAGAAATTTGTTCACCATTTTGGTTAAGCCCTTTAAAATCGGGGGCTACATCACCAATTTCTAATTTCGACATAATGCTGTATTTTTAAAATTATCGATATAGTTTTTGTATTTTTACATTTTGTATTTTCAAAAATCACAAAAGAGACTTATGAAGAAGCACATAGTATTGAACACATTGTTATTCGGTTTTGTTTTCGTTTTTGCTACAAACATTTTGATGGCACAAAGTAACGAAGAACTGGCCAAAGAACAGTTTTCAGATGGTGAATTTGCACAGGCTCTGCCCCATTTCGAATCGCTATACAAACTGTATCCTACCGATGCCTGGGTGCAATATTACTATGGCGTTTGCCTGACCGAAACCAATCAGTTCAGCCTCGAAACCCGGAAAATATTGCTCCAATCGGCACAAGATAACGTTCCCGGCAATGTATTTTTTTACATCGCAAAAAATTACCATGCCATGGAGCAGTTCGAAACAGCCCGGCAATACTACGAGCGCTTCGACGACTATGCCCGCAAGCGCGAAAAACGAAAACTCAACTTCGACACTTACTACGAAGCATGCATAAATAACGAAAATCCTTTTGATATTGCTCAAATTCGCCACGAAGAACAAGCGCCAGAAAACAAACAAACACCGACACAAACCCAGGAAGAAAAAACACAAGATGCAACAACGCCAGAACCAGCCAAAACGGAGGAAAACAAAACAATTTCCAGCTCTAAACCCGAGAACACTCAACATGTAGAATTCGAGGCAGAACCAATCGAAAAAGAAAGCCTGGAAATACCTGCAAGGCTTAACGATTCAATCTTTAATTTTAATGTAATTGGCGACATTTTGTATCACCAACTTTCGCAATTCAAAACCACCGAAGGAAAAACTTCGTTTGTAAAAGGAATAATTAACAGTCGTCAGCTCGACCAATCGATGAACGAGGTGAATCTGCTCAGGAAGCAATATCAAAACGCCGGCAGCGAAGAACAAAAAAAGGAAATTGCCCAAAAAGTGATTGACCTCGAGCTTGAAAACATTAAACTAAAATCGGTACGCGACCAAGCATACAGCGAAGCACGCCGACACGAAATGAGCTATTGGAATCATGCACAAAACGACGAAAAAATTCAACTAAAAAATGAAAACGACTCGATTACAGCTTCGCTTAGAACCCCAAATACGCCCTCGCAGGCAGACGAAATCACAAGCAGAGAAGCTCACGAAGAGTTGGCATCAGATACGCTCGGTGTTGAAAATGAACAAACTGCAATACCAGTAATAGTAGAAAACATACCCGAAGAAACAGCCCCAGCTACTGTTGCCCCACCTGCCGAAAGCAAAAACGACATTCGGTACAAAGTACAAATCGGTGCATACAGCAAAGGGCTTCCCGAATACATTGACCGGCTTTATAAAAAACTTTCGGTGCTGCGTAAAATCGACAACTACACCGACGACCGTGGTATCGTAGTTTATACCATAGGAAATGTCGATAATTTTGAGGATGCCGTTAAACTACAGAATCAAATCAGGCAGGAAGGCGTAAAAGATGCCTTTGTAGTTGCATATAATAACGGAAAAAGAATAACTTTGAGCGAAGCGCGTGAAATTCAGAAAAATGAAACGAACAAAATTCGAACGCGAACCACAACCGAAAATAACTAAATGCGAGTTCCATGAGTCACCATTAAAAATTATAGTTAAGACGAATGAATAAAAGAATTACCAAAAACAGACCTGCTACCGGAAGCTGTCAGAAAACAACAGAAGAACGTTACCTGGTACTGATTAACGACGATGAACACTCGTTCGATTATGTTATCGACACCCTGATTGAAGTGTGTGGGCACAACTACGAGCAAGCAGCTCAATGCACCGTAATTACACACCACAAAGGAAAATGCGACATAAAAAAAGGACCGGTTGAATTACTTCGCCCCATGCGAATTTCGCTAGTAAACCGCGAACTAAAAGCAATAATTAGCTAAACACAAAAATATGGAATTTTTAACCATACTAATTCTAATATTACTGGGCATCATTCTGTTAATTATCGAATTTATGCTCATCCCCGGGGTAACCATTGCCGGTATTGCATCGGTAATTGCTTTTGGAGCTGCAATTGTGCTATCGTTTCAATATTGGGGAACTGTTCTGGGGCTTATCAGCCTGTTTTCGATACTAATATTTGTGCCTGTTTTTCTGTATTTTTTATTTAAGGGGCGCGCCATGAAACCCATGATGCTCAACACCGATATCGATGGCAAAGTAGTTAACATCGACAATCAAAAAATACATATTGGCGACGAAGGAGTAAGCATCGGGCGGCTCAACCCGTCGGGCAGGGTAAAAATCGATAAGCTTAGCGTAGAAGCTCGCTCGCGGGGAATATACATTGACCCCAAAACCCCGGTGAGAATTATACAAATTGAAGGAAATACCGTAATTGTTGAACCTATAAATCCATAAAAAATGACAATTGAACTACCAGCATTACTGATTGTAATCGGAATCATCATTTTAATCTTTATCTTATTGTACTTTATCCCCATCGGGATATGGTTTTCGGCCCTGGTTTCGGGCGTACGTATTTCACTGCTTCAGCTCTTCCTGATGCGTTTCCGTAAAGTGCCACCCGGCATTATTGTTCGCGCCATGATTGAAGCCTACAAAGCCGGTTTAGCCACCGTAAAGCGAGACGAACTTGAAGCGCACTACCTGGCCGGCGGGCATGTCGAAAACGTAGTGCATGCCCTGGTATCGGCCGAGAAAGCCAATATCGACCTGACCTTTAAAATGGCAACAGCCATCGACCTTGCCGGCCGCGATGTATTCGAAGCCGTACAAATGTCGGTAAACCCGCGGGTTATTAACACCCCACCGGTAACCGCCGTTGCCAAGGACGGAATTCAGCTGATATGCAAAGCACGGGTAACCGTACGCGCCAACATCAAACAATTGGTTGGTGGTGCCGGCGAAGAAACCGTACTGGCACGGGTTGGCGAAGGTATCGTATCGTCGATTGGCTCGAACAACTCGCACAAGGCCGTACTCGAAAACCCCGACTCCATTTCGCGCGTAGTGCTCGAAAAAGGCCTCGATGCCGGTACTGCTTTCGAAATTCTTTCGATTGATATTGCCGATATCGACATAGGTAAAAACATTGGAGCCTACCTACAAATCGACCAGGCCGATGCCGATAAAAATATTGCACAAGCCAAAGCCGAAGAACGCAGAGCAATGGCCGTAGCTACCGAACAGGAGATGAAAGCCAAAGCCCAGGAAGCCCGAGCAAAAGTAATTGAAGCCGAAGTAGAAATACCGCTTGCCATGGCCGAAGCTTTCCGCACCGGAAACCTTGGAATTATGGACTATATGCGCTACAAAAATATCGACGCCGACACCAATATGCGCGAAAGCATTGCCGGCGATGAAAATGAAAAAACAAGCGACCAGGACGATTAAACTATTTATCGTAACATTAAAAAAGGCTGCTCATTTTAGGGATGAGCAGCTTTTTTTGTGTCGGCTATTTATTCTTATTCTAAATTGAATGAATTTTCAGCTACATTCCAACTTTCTATAATTTGTTCTGTTTAGAATATACCATTTGAATAATAATTATAAACCAAAAAAATACAACAACATGAGTTTTGAATTACCAAAATTGAACTTTGCGCCCAACGCGCTTGAACCACAAATAAGCCAAAAAACCATAGAGTTTCATTATGGCAAGCACCACCAGGCTTATGTAAACAACCTGAACAACCTGATACCAGGCACGGCGTTTGAAAATGCTTCACTCGAAGAAATTATCAAAAAAGCCGATGGCGGTATTTTCAATAACGGAGCCCAGGTTTGGAACCACACCTTCTATTTTGAGCAATTTGCCAAAAATGGCAAAAAAGAACCTTCGGGCGCCCTTAAATCGGCCATCGAACAAGAGTTTGGCACCTTTGCCGAGTTTAAAGAAAAATTCTCGAAAGCAGCCGCAACCCTGTTTGGCAGTGGCTGGGCATGGTTGGTGGTTGACCCCGACGGTGAATTGGAAATTGTACAAACCCCGAATGCAGGCAACCCGCTACGCGACGGGAAAAAGCCCATCCTAACCTGCGACGTGTGGGAACATGCCTATTACCTGGATAAGCAAAATGCCCGCCCGAAATACATCGAAGACTTTTGGGAAATTCTCGATTGGGAAATTATTTCGGAAAGATATGCCGGATAAATAGTACGTTAGATATGAGATGTGAGACATGAGACTTTAGACATTAGACTCTGCTTGGAATAAACTAATTGTCAGCACTTTAGACAATCAGGACAACAAATCACAAACAACTCATCGTCAATCATTTAAAAAATATTAACGAACTGTTTCCGGATAAAACATGAGTTTTATTTAACTAAGCCCCACGGTTTCATCGCAAATCGCGGGGTTTTGTTTTTTATTAAGAATTGAAAATCTTATATTCTTCCTTTCACCTTAAACGAATCAATCATTTCGCCAGCGATACTACGTTCGGGCGGATAGTTGGGTAAGTTATCGCGAGAGAACCAAGCCGCCTCAACAATTTCAATCCCATCAACCCTTATTGGCTGTTTATCATCGGCCTTTGCTGTAAAGCCAATCATCATTGAACCAGAATTTGGCCAGGGTTGGCTTTTGTAGTAACTTACATCCCACACATCAATCCCAATTTCCTCTTTAACTTCACGAACAACTGCATCCTCAATAGACTCACCCACCTCGACATAGCCAGCTACCAACGAAAAGTATCCTCTCCGAAAATTTGCTCCACTGGCAAGTAAAATTTTGTCGTTACTTAAAACAGCCACAATAATAGCAGGCGATATGGTTGGGTAATAAACAGCATTGCAGACCGGACAGAGTAACGCTCTTTCGTTTTCTTTGTGTTGGGTTTGCGAACCACATTTTCCGCAAAAACGGTTTTGCTCGTACCATACTTTTAACTGCATAGCTACATTTCCGGCCCAATCAATATCTTTTTGCAATGTGTTTCGCAACAATTTCACATCGTGGTAAACGTAGGAGAGTTCAGATGAAACGACACAGTCGTTAACCCAAAAACAACGAATTCCATTCAGCAAAAACAAAAATATACCGGTACGGCTGCACCCTTCCAAATCACACTTACGGGGAAAATAAAATGCATCGTCACTCTTTCGCAGCAAGAGTTCATCTTCTTTAAAATGAAATATAAAATCATTATCACTTATATTGGTTTCGGCAATAAACTGATTTTCGAAAGTATGCGGGTAAATATCCTGTATCATAAAAAAGGATAGTTAAGTTTGAAAGGCAAAACTAACTATTTTAGCTCTACAACCTATATCGTATGAAAATATTAAAAGCGCTTTGCTTCCACATTTTCAACCAAAATATGCACTAAGTGATCATTTTTTTCAAATTACAGTGTTTCGTGTTTTACAGCTATACAACCCCAGCGGGATTGCATGTTTATAGAAAAATAAAACAACAGATAAGGTTCGACCCCGGCCGGGGTCAGTTCATTTGTGCATTCAAATACGAAATATGTTTCATACAAAACGGGTTATAAACCCGTTGTCCGTTTAGCGCATACGGCAAGTTCAGCCCCTAAACGGAACACCCTTTTCTAAAGGGTGTAATCCTTAAACATCTTTTGCCTACCGAACCCCGAGTAGTCGAAGATTTTGGGCATACGGCAAAAAAGGAAAGGCTGAGCAGCAAAAAAGAATCGATTGGCATGAAAAAACTGTTCGTTGTTGTTTTTTAAAATTCCCGACAAGCAAAAGCTTAAACATAGAAATACCTTAATGATGATTTTGCTTTTTACACAAAGCACTTTTTAGTGTTTTTGCTTTTTATATTCAACATTTTTTGCATTTTTTTTGTATAATTTAAGCAAAATGGAAAATCTTTATCAAAAATCATATCTAAAGCTGCACCGTATATCAACACAATTTAAAAGATACCTGGCCGATTTCATTGACTGGAACAATCGCCTTATTGGCATCGAAGGAGCAAGAGGTGCAGGCAAGACAACCATGGTACTGCAATATGCAAAAGAGAACCTCCCTTTAAACAATCAAACCCTGTATGTTAGCCTGGACGAATTGCTTTTTACCGAAAACAAACTTGTTGATTTTACTGAACAATTTGTAATGCATAAGGATTCCTTTTCAGGCTCCTCACTAATGCACCTAAACCCGGCAAAAGATGATTTAAGCCGCCAGACTGTGATGCATAAATTGTCTGGATTATCTTTTCGGGAATATCTAAATATATCGCATGGAACATGATTACCATCAATCAGTTTTGAGCAATTAAGTATTTGATATTAAAACAAATCGCCAATGCGGTTAAAGACGGTATGGTCATAATCTTCACGCTCTTTAAGCTCAATGACATCGTTAAGTTTATTGAGTTGGAGCAACACCTGCTGGTATTGCTCGTTTTTACGCACCAACAAAAACATAACACTTGTAGCACCCTGTCCTATTGCACCACACAATATTCCCTCGAGATTGTATCCGCGGCGTGAAAAAAGCCCGGTTATGTGCGACATTACGCCCGGATGATTATTTACGATTAATTCGATTACGGTATGATTTTTTTGTTTCATTGTGATTTATTTTTTCAGGTTAATCAATCATTACTTTATTTGCTGCTCCGGGTGGCACCATGGGAAATACATTTTCATCGGCATTAACCGGAACATTGATAAACACCGGCTCATTAAGCTGTAAGGCTTCATGCAATGCTCCCAGCGGGTCGGATACTTTTTCGAGATCGATGGATTTCAATCCGAAACATTTTGCAATACCTGCAAAATCAGGGGTAGATTTAAATTTCGACCCGATGTATTTTTTATCAAAAAAGAGTTCTTGCTGTTGACGCACCAAGCCCAGCGTTCCGTTGTTAAACAGCAAAATAGCCATATTGGGTTTTTCATCGGCAATGGTAGCCAGCTCCTGCATATTCATCATAAATGAACCATCGCCCGAGAAAGCAACCACTTTTTTGCCGGGATTGGCCAGTGCTGCCCCAATGGCTGTAGGGACTCCAAACCCCATGGTACCTAACCCGCCCGATGTGAGAAAAGTACGCGGTGATGTAATGGGATATTTCATGGCTACCCACATTTGATGCTGGCCAACATCGGTTGTAATAATCGAATCGGCAGGTATGGATGCTGCTACTTCGTCGATAATGCGCAGCGGATGAAAAACATCGCCATTTAAAGGAGCAACAACATAAGGCAGGGCATCTTTTGTTTCATAGCATTCATCTAACCATTCCCTACGTTCTTTTTTGTCAACTGACGGAATCAACAACGAAAGAAAATCGTGTAAATCGGCATTAACACTCATAAATGCCGGTTTTATCTTATTGATTTCAGCTTTATCAATATCAACATGAATAATTTGAGCATTGCGGCAAAACTCGCTTACCTTACCGGTTGCCCTATCGTCGAACCTTAACCCGAGTGCAAGTATTAAATCAGCCTCCTCGGTTATCCGGTTGGCATATTTTGTGCCGTGCATACCTATCATCCCCACATATAGAGGGTGTTCCGGACTAATAGCTCCCAATCCGCGCATGGTAGAAGTAAGTGGAATATTGTTTTTTTCGGCCAAAAGTCGCAACAACTGACAAGAACCTGACTCGATAATACCAGCCCCAAACATAATAACAGGTTTAACGGCATAGTGAATTGCCTGTGCAATTTTGTCGATAAGCTGCTTTTCAATAACCTGCGGTTTCGTTGGTTCATGAAATCCGGGCCATTGGCCGAACTCGCATACTTGTTGTTGTACATCTTTGGGTACGTCGATTACTACTGGCCCCGGCCTGCCGGTTTCGGCAATGCGAAAAGCTTCCGGGATTACGTCAAGCAACTCGGCTGCCGAGCGTACCAGAAAATTGTGCTTCGTAATTGGAATGGTTAAGCCGTAGGTGTCAATTTCCTGAAAGGCATCGGTGCCAATAAGCGATGTGGCTACCTGTCCGGTAAATGCTACTACAGGCACCGAATCTAGTTTAGCGTCGGCAATGGCTGTTAGCAAGTTTGTGGCTCCGGGCCCCGATGTGGCAAAGCAAACTGCAGCTTTACCTGTGCTCCGGGCCATTCCCTGCGCAATGAAACCGGCACCTTGCTCGTGACGTGCCAAAACATGTTTAATTTTACTGTCGTGCAATGCCCTGTACAGTGGCAGGTTGGCACTTCCGGGAATACCTGCAATGGTGTCAATTCCCTTCTTCTCTAAAAGGTGAACGATAATTTCTGCTCCTGAGTACTTCATGTTTTTCAGTTATTTGTAAATAAAAAAAACCCTGTTGGAAGTTCACCAACAGGGTTTTAATATCTGGTTATATTATTATCCTTTTATCTGCGGTGAACACATAGCAACTCCACGACCACAACAGTGACCACGTTAAAAAGGATATTTGCTGAAAATGTATTCATCGCTTTGATTGTATTTTTAAAACTTGATTTTGCAATGTTAGTATAATATAATAGAAATCACAATAAAACATGATTTTTCTTGTTGATGCTGTTGTTTCTTGCCCTTTATGACCACAAAACTGCCCGTACCGTGCCCCTTAACCGGCTCTTCAACAGCAGTTGCAGCCGGGTTTTCGAGGGTTTGGTATGTTTCAGTTACCGTAAAGCCATTCTCTTCTATCAGTTTAACAACTTCATTAACAGTAAAAAACCGGGCATATTTATAGAAGGCACTTTTCTCTTTATTTTTTTCTAAAAACTGCCCAAAAGCTGTTCCCTTATCGATAATGGCAAATATAATTTCACCCTCATGCTTTAAAACACGGCGAGCTTCTTTAACAGCTTTCTGCGGATTATCGATAAAGCAGATTGAAGTAATAAAGACTGCAAAATCGAAGGAGGCATCATCGTATGGAAGGTTTTCGGCAACGCCAACTTGTACATCCAGGCTTCTGCCCCGTGCTACTTCTATCATATTCTCAGATGGGTCGACCCCATATTTAATGCCCAATGGTTCGGAAAAAATTCCGGTACCCACACCAATTTCCAAACCTTTTTTATCTGAAGGCACTACCTGCTTTAGCGCCAGTACTTCCGATTCGAAAAGTGTTTTGTTTTCAACAAACCAGTTTTCGTACTTATCAACCAACGAATCAAAAGGATTGTATTGCATAATATCAAAATGTTAATACTTTATCACTGTCAGCTACCCAATCGGCCAAAAAGCCCATGGTCGATTTGTTGGCACCGTCGAAATACGGATGGTTTTTGTAAATACCACAACGTGCCATGCAAGTTCCGCAAACTTCAACGGGAACCCCCTGCGCAATCAGGTCTTTGAGCATTTGTGATAAATCCTGGTCGTATCCATGGGGTGGTTTCAAAATATCGCGCGCAAGGTCAACCGAATCATTCATCAAAAATATCCGCACTTCGTTCCCTTTTTGCTTTAAGGTATCGGCCAACCTGAGGCCATTCCATGTTACATCGGTATTGTCGTATGGTTCGCGATTAAAAATGATAAGAATTTTCGGCATAAGACTTTGTTTTTATTTTTCTATTTATCTAATTGTTTAACAGTATTTTGAATCAAATCAAGAGCGTGGTCAACATCCATTTCGGAAGTATGTTTTCCCGTAGTAATGCGCAAGGTTGAGGCGGCCCTTTGGGCATTAACTTTCATGGCTTTCAGTACCGGTGAAATATTGACTGAACCGGCATGACAAGCCGAGCCGGTAGAAACCAGCACCTTATTGCCAATAAGCGAGGCCAATGTATGCGCATCAACACCGGCAAGTGCCACGCTGAGGGTATTGGGCAAACAATGTTGCAAGTTGGCATTCACAGTAACCCTTTGCGGGAAAAACTTTTGCAGTCCATCGAATAAGCGGTCGCGCGTATGGCGCATGTTGGCCGTGTTTTTATCGAAATCGCGCTGTGCAACTTCGCAGGCTTTCCCCAGGGCTGCTATGTGGATTACATTTTCCGTCCCCGGGCGCAGGCCCTTTTCCTGGCTTGCGCCAAACATGACCTTCTCTATTTTTACGCCATTTTTTATGTACAAAGCGCCAATTCCTTTGGGGGCGTATATTTTATGCCCGGCTATGGTGAGCAAGTCAATACTACTTTGAGCCACATCAACCTTAATTTTCCCAAGCGACTGGGCTGCATCGGTATGAAACAAAACACCATGCTTACGGGCAATATTGGCAATCTCGTCAATGGGCTGAATGCTACCGGTTTCGTTATTGGCATGCATGATGGTAATGAGCGCCGTATCGTGCCGGACAGCCTTTTCAACATCAGCGGGGTTTACCCTTCCATATTGGTCAACCGGGACATAAGAAACCTGGTAGCCCCGTGTTTCGAGTTGCCTACACACTTCGATTACGGCAGGGTGCTCAATAGCCGAGGTAATAATGTGTTTACCACTTTGCGCCTTGAGGGCACCAAGTATGGCCAGGTTGTTCGATTCGGTGGCACACGATGTAAAAACAATTTCAGAAGGACGCGCATTTATTAAATTGGCCACCTGAAGGCGGGCTTTATCAACAATTTCCTTTGCTGTCCGCCCTATAGAATAAGCACTCGATGGATTTCCATAAACCGCATCAATTATGTACTTCATTTCGGCAGCCACTTCGGTGTCAATTGGGGTGGTCGCGTTATAATCGAGATAAATGGGCTGTGTCATACTATTCGGTTTTTGTGGTTTCGAGTTGTTTAAGTTTCCATTCGGGATAACCTTCGTCGAGGCGGCGAACCTTGAACCCCTTAGAACTGAGCAGCTCTACAGCATCGTCGCTAAGGGCACAGAACGGTCCGCGGCAATACGCGATAATTTCTTTGTCGCGCGGTAATTTACAAAGTTGACTTTTTAACTCATCGGCAGGCAACGAAATAGCACCCGTGATATGCCCAAACCCAAATTCTACAGCCGGACGCACATCCATCAGCAGCACATTGTCGTCGTCCATCATCAGCTCCAGCTCATCGAGGCTCACGGCATTGCACGAATGATGTTGTGTGCGTTGTTGGACAAGTGTTCGTTCCAGTTCGGCTATTTCGCTAAGCCCATAGCGCGAAATATGATGGTACAAATCGAGAAACTCGTTGTTCGACAAGGAATAAAAAACATATTGCTTCTCTTTGCGCGATTTTACAATGTTGTTGTTTTTTAGCACCTGCAAGTGTTGCGAGGTATTGGCAACAGTAAGCTTGCTTGCCTCAACAAGTCCCTCAACGCTTTTTTCGCCTTGAGCCAGCAGGTCAATAAGCTCAAGCCGGGCCGGGTTTGCCAGTGCTTTCAGCATTTTTGCCAGTCCGCTGTACATTGCATCTTTAAATTCGCGCTTATCCATTGTCCTTTCACTTCAAAATGAATGACAAATATAAAAGAAGATTTTAAGTATTCAATAGATTACTTGAATATGTGTTTCTTTCGTAGTTTTTTTTGACATCATTTACTCCCACAAAGGCTATTATTTTGAGACTAATAGGTTTTAAGGCTTTCTTGGTGAACTTTGTGGCTTGGTGGGATTTCAATAATTACTGCGAGATAAAACTTCATAAAAAAAGCTGCCTTTACAGACAGCTTCGTATTGAATTGATAAATCAATTATCACATCATTTCTTTCATTGCTTTGTAGGCTTTATCGCCATAAACTACACTTGGGCCACCGCCCATAACAACAGCAACACCAATTGTTTCAACAATTTCTTGCTGTGTGGCTCCATTTGCAAGCGAGTCGCGCACATGGCAAGCAATACATCCTTCGCAACGTATCGAAATTGCAATTCCTAAAGCAATGAGCTCTTTTTGTTTAACAGTAAGCGCTCCATCTTCTCCAACAGCCTGATGCATTGCACCAAATCCTTTTGCTATACCGGGATATTCTTTTGATAACGTTCCTACAAAATCAAAAACGGCATCAGCTTTTTCATTATATGTCTCCATAACTCAAATATTTATTAAAAAATACATTAATTCACAAATCACTGCAATTACATTACAAGTGATTTAGTAACAGAGAAACACATAAATTAGTTATTTGTTGAAACGACAAGTTCATATTCAGCAATTTTAACATCTCTATAAGAACTTTCAATTTCGATTACAATAAATACAATGTTTACATAAAAAGCTTATCGAGGAAACTAAAACCTGTCTTGGTTTTAAAATACTTATCGCGCATACTTTTAATTGCTACGTCACTCATCTTGTCTTCAAAAATATTGACCAAAAAATCGGCTTCAACCAGTATCTGAAAGTCAATACCATCAATTTTGGTGTAACTATGATGATGGCCAATAAGAAAACATATACGCTCAATGGTTTCTTCAGGCAGCTCATGCTTTTCGAGCATTTGTCGTGCCACGGGCGGACCTTCAATCTCCTGATAATTTCCGGCTGTTGAATGATACTTTTTTTCGGCATTGACAATACCAATATCGTGCAAAATGGCGGCAATTTCAACAATTTCGAGTTGCCGGCTGTCCAGTCCTTCAATTCCGGCAATTGCCAAAGCAAAACCCAATACTTTTAAGGCATGATTGACACGGGGCACATCACCATCGAAATAATCAATCATTTGTTGTGTAAGCTCTTGCTTAAGCATATCACAAAAGTTTTGTCTGTGTAGTTGGGCGCGGTGCTTTTACGACCATAATGCGTGCCTGTTTTTGCGCGTTGTTCGACAAACAATGCACAATGCCTTTGGGACTGTCAACCAGGCTGTCGGTTTCAACCGTGATGGTTTCGTCGCCAACCCGCACATCGGGTGTGCCTTCTAAAATATAGAAAAAAACATCAACCGGGGTAATGTGTGGTTTGAGTGTTTCGCCCGGTTGCAGGGTAATGTGCATAACCTGTGCACTTTCCTTGTCGTATAATCTGCGTACATCAATTTTGTGAGGAGTATCTACAATTGCCTGTTCTTTTACTTTTTTAATGTCCATATTATTTATGCTTTAAATTTTATTTTGAAATAAGTGAGATTACCGAACGAATTAATTTT
The DNA here is from genome assembly GCA_016930365.1 of Prolixibacteraceae bacterium. Classification (GTDB taxonomy): domain Bacteria; phylum Bacteroidota; class Bacteroidia; order Bacteroidales; family Prolixibacteraceae; genus Roseimarinus. The sequence continues at coordinate 27,195 of JAFGGY010000134.1, forward strand.
CCACCTTCGGAATTAAGTTTAAAATTGAAGCCCGAAAGCTGCCATTTTTTCACAAACAAGCGCAGAGTTCCCATTACCATTATGGCCAAATGTTCGGAGGAAATATCGTTTCGTATCTCTCCATGCTGAATCCCTTCTTCGATAACAGTTCCTAAAAAATGAATATTACGATTGATGATATCTGCTGTTTTTTGGGATAATTGCGGTTCGTTACGGAACAATTCTTCAGAGAAAATCACAGCCACTAACGACGGATTCTCGTTAAAGGCTGTAAAAAAAGCTGTAAACATTTTTTCGATTTTCGATAAGCTTCCACTTTGTTTTTCAACATCATTCTTAATTTCGCCTAGCAAACTCCCAAACGAATCGAGTACAGCCACCAGTATTTCAACTTTATTTTCGTAATGGCGATAAATAGCCGGTTCGCTAATTCCAATTTTTTTTGACAGGTTTTTAATGGTAAGCCCCTGAATTCCATTATCGTTAATCAGGTGTAAAGCTGTTTCTACTATTTCGATTTGCCGTGCTGTTTGCATAACTTTTGGTAATTAATATGCGACAAAGTTAGTTAATGTTTACTAACCTGCAAATATTTTGCCTCATTTAATGCCCATTATCCTTATTTCATTAACTTTGGTTGGTGCATGCAAAATAGCTTCAGTACTTTTGCAACCATGTATATTTATTTAAAAAAATGAAGCATATATCAATTTTTTTCACCCTACTGCTTACAACCTTTAGTCTTTCGGCACAAGAGTTTTATGGTGGATTATTGGCCGGATTTAATGGCAGCCAGATAAACCACGACAACAATAGCGGCTACCACAAAATGGGGCTTGTTGGCGGCGCATGGATTCAGCGCGACCTTTCGACCAACTGGTACTGGGGCATGGAGCTAAAGGTGAATCAGAAGGGAATGCGCATTAAACCCACCAAAGAAAACGGGCAGGCAAAATACGTGTATCGTCTGAACTATATCGATCTGCCTGTGTTAATTGGATATGGATACGACCCTACATTCTCTTTTTTCGGTGGCCTTTCGTTTGCTTACCTTTTCAACAAACATGGAATCGACAATTTTGGTATCGATTCGTATGTTCAATACGACAACATCAGCAATTGGGAACTAAGCATGTTTGCCGGAATCAAAGTTAACTTTAGAGAATTGATTAACCAACCATGGGCTGAGCGTCTTACGCTTGAAACCCGCTTCCAGTACTCAGCTCTTTCGATTGATAAATATCACGATTTGTTTACCCGCTACAAAAGCAGTATTGGCAAATTCAACAATGTTATTTCATCGGCGCTCTACTACCGAATTGAATGGGATAACATCAACTAAAACACTTAACATACAAAATAGTTAAACACAAGAATATGGCAAAAAAGAACAAGAATAGAAAAAAAATACAAAAAGCAACCGGTCTGAATAAAAAGCAAATAAAAAAATTTATTCTCGAATATTGCTACAACGACCCAAAACGTTTGTTCAACTACAAACAAGTTGCTGCACATCTGAACGTGAAAGACGATTCGACCCGGCAACTAATTAATATCGTATTGCAGGAATTAACCGAAAGTGGTTACCTGGTGCGCAAAGATCAGGGCAAATACCAGCTACAAGCCAAAACAGGCGATGTGATTGGCGTAATAGAAATGACTCAGCGTGGGTATGCTTTTCTTATTTCCGACGAGCTTGATGACGATGTATTTATTGCCGGCCCTAACCTCAACAAAGCGCTCAACGGCGACAAAGTGCGGGTTTACCTCCATGCCAAACGCAAAAGGAAACAACCCGAAGGCGAAGTAATCGAAATCATCGAGCGTTCGAAAACCAACATTGTAGGCGTTATTTCAATGTCGAAAAATTTCGCGTTCCTGGTTCCGGCCGGGCGAAACAACTTCGATATTTTCATTCCGAAAGAAAAGCTGAATGGCGCAAAAGATGGCCAGAAAGCCGTTGCAAAAATTACCGATTGGCCGGCAAAAGCGAAAAATCCTTTTGGCGAAATTATTGATGTACTGGGCGATGTTGGCGAAAACGACACCGAGATGCACGCTATTCTGGCCGAGTTCGATTTGCCCTATAAATTTCCTTCACGGGTAGAATCAGCGGCCAATAAAATACCAACCGAGATTACCAGCGAAGAAATTGAGAAACGACGCGACTTTCGGTCTATACCTACGTTCACCATCGACCCGGCCGATGCGAAAGACTTCGACGATGCCTTGTCGGTACGCCAGCTTAAAAACGGCAACTGGGAAGTAGGCATCCACATTGCCGATGTAAGCCACTATGTAAAACCCGGCTCAATTATCGACCACGAGGCCGAAGAACGCGCCACTTCGGTTTACCTGGTTGACCGCGTGGTGCCTATGTTGCCCGAGGTACTGTCGAACGGGGTTTGCTCGCTGAGGCCCAACGAAGAAAAACTGTGCTTTTCGGCCGTTTTCGAGCTTGACGAAAACACCAACATTCAAAATCGCTGGTTTGGGCGTACCATTATCAATTCCGACCGCAGGTTCGACTACCAGGAAGCACAAAATATTATCGAAACGGGCGAAGGCGACCTGAAAGATGAAATGCTTAAATTAAACGAATTGGCTCAAAAACTGAAAGACAATCGCTTTAAAAACGGCGCTATAGCTTTTGACCGGGTTGAAGTAAAATTTGAACTCGACGAAAAAGGTAAGCCGCTGGGGGTATATTTCAAGGAAGCCAAAGAAGCAAACCACCTGGTTGAAGAGTTTATGCTACTGGCAAACAAAGAGGTAGCCTCTTTTATCGGGAAGCCAGAGGGACGAAAAAAGGCTCGTACATTTGTTTACCGTATTCATGATAAACCCGACCCCGAAAAACTGGAGTCGTTCAACAACTTCATCCATAAATTTGGATACGGAATTGACATGAATTCGCCATCGAATCTTTCTCGCTCAATCAACAACCTGTTAAACAATGTAAAAGGCAAGAATGAAGAAAATGTTGTATCGACCTTGGCCGTAAGAGCCATGGCTAAGGCGTTGTATTCGACCCGAAACATTGGACACTACGGGCTGTCGTTCGATTTCTACACACACTTTACCTCACCAATTCGCCGCTACCCCGACCTGATGGTTCACCGCTTACTGGCTCGTTATCTCGATGGTGGCCGCTCGGCAAATGCCGACGAGTTTGAAGAGAAGTGCCGCCATTCGTCGGGAATGGAACAACGCGCAGTAAATGCCGAACGCACATCAATAAAATACAAACAGGTTGAATTTATGCAAGATAAAATTGGCAAAGTGTTCAACGGAGTGATATCGGGCGTTACCGACTGGGGCTTATTTGTTGAATTAACCGAGAACAAGTGCGAAGGGCTGGTTGCCATGCGCGAACTAACCGACGATTTTTACTATTTCGACGAGAAAAACTATTCCATAATTGGGATGCACAGCAATAAAACTTACCAGTTAGGTGCCGAAATAAAAGTAGAAGTTGTTCGAACCAATCTCGAAAAGAAACAAATAGATTTCAAGCTTATTGATGAGTGAAAAAATGAAGAAATTTTGTATCCGACAAATGTGCTATTGTGCGCCGTTTAATCGCGGCGCATAATTCCATAACACAGTATGCGTACAAAATTATCGACCGTTACTTCGAGGTTCAGGTTGTGTTTGGCTCCGGTTGTAAGAGGCATCTCAAGACCTTTCATTGCCGTAGTTATACCAATAGCAGCCAAATTCAGATCCTCAATTTGAAATTTGTCTCTGCGTACGCCTTCAATCAAAATACGTTTAATCATACGTATTTCGTCTTTGGCATTCTTTTCTTTTACCTCTTCGATGAAACCAATGGCAGCGACATCATTTTCGAGAGCGTTGTATAAATTAGCCAGGCTGCGATAAGTAGTAAGTTTAGTCAGAATATACTCACGAAGTTTTTCCTCCGGATCGAGTGATCGAAAAACAACTTTTTCGAGCGATTGCTTCAGGATATCTACTTCTTTAATGATAACTGCCTGAAACAAATCTTCTTTACTGCTAAAGTAGTAATACAACGAGCTTTTCCCTTTACGCACGGCGTTGGCAATGTCGTCAAGGGTAGTTTTCTTATAACCGTATCTACTAAAAATGTCCTGGGCAATTTCCAGGATTGCTTCCCGGTTCAGGTCTTTTTTGTTAATGCCATTATCGGTTGATCCCATCTTATTCCGGTTTTCAGATTAAATTCAGGCTTCAAATATAAAAAAAAAAGATAGAGCGGTCTGTTTTGAACGGCTCTATCTTCGTATTTTTTATCGTTTTACTCTTTCAGAATAGCTGTTATCGCGCGTATCAACCTTAATAACATCGCCCGTATTGATAAAAATAGGCACCATTATTTCTGATCCGGTTTCAAGCGTAGCCGGCTTTAATGCTGTTGAAGTAGCCGTATTGCCTTTCTCTCCCGGTTCGGTGTAAGTTACTTCGAGTTCAACAAAAGGAGGCATTTCGAGGGTTAACGGTGTTTCGGTGTCGGCATGGAAGTTAATCTCAACCACATTCCCTTCTTTAAGCAAACCTGCATTATCCACTAAATCTTCCTGTAGCGATATCTGCTCAAATGTTTCGGTGTGCATAAAGTTGAAGCCCATATCGTCTTTATACAAATATTGATACGGGCGACGTTCGATTCGCACCGGCGTTATTTTAGCACCGGCGTTAAACGTGTTGTCTATTACCTTTCCGGTTTTGAGATTTTTGAGTTTGGTACGCACAAACGCTGCGCCCTTGCCCGGTTTTACATGCTGAAATTGCACAATGGAGTACAACTGGCCGTTGTATTCAATGCACAATCCGTTTTTGATATCTGATGTATTTGCCATGTTATAAATGAATTATGACTTTAAAAATTCTTTTAGCGCTGCAAAAATAAAAAAAATATACAGGAATGAAGCGATTTTTTCATTTTAGGCCATATGGTATAGTTAATTACAAGCTCAAGGCATATTAATTATGGCACAATATTTGGCTTGTTTGTAATTACAAATACTATTTTTATATCCCAATCGTTTTACTCAAAAATTAAGCTTATGCGCGTTTTATTCACCATACTTACAACCCTGATTATCTTTACAGCTTACGCCCAGGATATCAGTGAGCAACTCAAATTTGACATTAAATTTGGGATGATAAAAGGAGGCGAAGTGTATTTTCAAACTTCGGACACCCTTTACTCCAACATACAGGCTAAAAATGCGCGTTTGTACGGTTTCACCACCGGATTTGCACACATGTTGTACAAAGTAAACGACTCGTTCGAAAGCATTATTGACAAAAGCAACCACAATCCCATCAAATCGTTCAAAAACGTTAGCGAACAAAACTATCGATTCAACAACGAGGTTCACTACTATCATCACCTCGATTCGGCATGGAGTAAAGAAACCGGTTGGCATCGTATTGAGCCCGGTGTAGCCGATGTTTCGGCACTTTTTTACAAACTGCGTTTCTCGGGTATTCTCGACTCTATCAGCCAGGGCGACACCATCAGCCTGCCATTTTGGGACACCGGCGAATGGTATTTTGTTGAGATGATACACAACGGACTCGAAACCATTAAAACCAAATATGGCAAGCGCGAATGCATCGTTCTCAAACCGCTTAACATCGAAGGAAAATTCTTCAGCAAAAAAGACCCCATGGAGGTATGGTTAACCAACGACTCGCAACGACTGCCGATGCTGATGAAGTTAAACTTCAATATTGGTTCGGTAAAGTGCATTTTAGTCGATTCAAAGGTATAATACAAACCCTTTCATTACCACCTGACTTAAAACATCCAATTAAGCCTCAAACCCAGATTTCGTCCTGGATTTTTATAGCCAAGAGGTTTTAAAGTCGAAAGATGGTCGTAATACTGTTCATTAAACGCATTAGACAATGACAACAGCACCGAAGCTTCGGAATTTTGCAATTTTATTACAGCGCCTGCTGCCACAGAAACAGTCGTCCACTGTGGTGTAGTTGTCTCGAATTGAGATGGCCGATTTTGAGCAAAAGCATACCTCACATTTGCCGAGAAATGTGCTTGCTTCAAAAATCCATATTTCTCTTTCATCAGTTTTACACCTACATTTATTTTATCGTGTGGAATAAAAGGCAAATAAGAACTCTCGTTTAACATGCCCCGTATGACAGATAGGTTGCCATTCATTTCAATCCAGCTTACAGGCCTGAATCGAAACATCACTTCACCACCCAGCAAACGGGCTTTGTTTTGCTGATATTGATACACCAATAATTCATTGTATATCATAGCCGTAGGCGATAGGTAAATGTAATTCGGGATAAAGTTATAAAAGGCGGCTACATCGGCCGAAAACGATGAATAATGATAGTGTATGCTTAGGTCGGCTTCGTAATTTCGCTGCGACAGCAATGATGTGTCTCCTTTCTCATAGCGGTTGCCATGTACTCCATCCTGTGTTAGTTCGGCCACATTCGGGGGGCGAAAAGCCGATGCCACATTAGCTCTAACCAGTACATTTCGATTCATTTCGTACGTAGCACCAACCGAAATACTTGCATTGTGAAACACATAGTTCTCTTCGTGCATCACCTGCTCATGCGCCTCCCCTGGAACTTCGTCTTCGTGAGCAGGCTCTTCGTCGTGACTATGAATAGCTTTTCTCTGTTCCGGAATAAAAAGCGAATTCAAATCGTAGCGAGCACCGACCTGTAAACTCAGCCTGTCGGGCAAACGATACTGAAACAATCCCATAAAAGCATAAGCCTGCTCGTTATAATCGGGCAAAACACGCATAAGTCCATCGTAATTGGCATTGGACTTCAGTTGACTTTGAATACCCACTATTAAATCGTAGTATTTTGAGGTTGGCAACCATGTTTTAACTTCACCTCCAAAACTATTTAGTGCCATATTAACTGCGTTATTCTCTGTTGTATTCAAAATACGATGATTCCGGTTGAATGAAAAGTTTGCATTCACTTTTGTATCTCTAAGATAGATGGTGTTTTTTGACAACAAGACATGATTACTTAGATTCTGAAACCACACATCGGGTTCATATTTATTACTATTTACCAAACCTATGGACGCTGCATTTGTCATTCCTGCTAACAAATGACTGTAATCGTAACTAAGTTTAAAAAAGCCCAATTCACTATTGCGAGCCAAAAAAGTTTTGACCGACTGCTGCCCGAATCGAGAATTCGGAACAAAACGCCCCACTCCATCCTTGTAGTCGCGATTCGATTTTAAACTTCCACGCAAACCCCACGACACCTCCTGTGTACTTTGCTTAAGGCCCCCGTTAAGAGTTAGTCCGTTGCTCATCGAATAAACCGACACTGAAACATCACCGGATGTTTCGCCAACAGCAGCAGGATGTTCGGATAAAACATTGATCAAACCTCCTACAGCATCGGATCCATAAAGTAACGAAGCGGGCCCTTTGATCACCTCAATCCTGTCGATCCCTGTTTCATCAATAACATAAGGATGATCTTCGGAAAATTGGTAATTTTCGAGTTTAACACCATTACTTAATACAAGAAGATTTGAATTAGACAAACCCCGAATAACCGGTTTACCAATACCATTACCACGGCTAATTACATCAACCCCGGGCAGTATCGCTGTAGCATCTAAAAAAGAAGGTGTTCCGATATTCTCTATTGCTGCAAGACTTATTGCTTCGATTTTTACAGCATTCTCGTGCTGCGATACAAAATTTGAAGCAGTTACAACCACTTCGGGTGCTTCAACCAAAACCGTCAATAAACCTATTGATAAAATTTCATTAGTAAGCAAACTCACAATTTTGGTTTCGTAGCCCACAAAAGAGATTTCGGCTCGCACATTTTTAGTTGGGATGGCTTCAAAAACAAACATCCCTCTATCGTCGGAAACCGTTGCTCTTTCTAATTCATGAATATAAATACTAGCACCAGGAAGCGGCTCCCCGGTATTTTTGTCGAAAACATATCCTTTTGCAACGCCGGCTGCAAAACCACTTAAGCCTTCAGCAGCAAGCAGTATGTAAAATACAATTCTTTTTAACATTTCATTCTGTTTTAAAAAAATACAAAACACGCACATTACATATCACACCTTAATGAAAACATGCAACGTACCACGAAAGAACAAGCACTAACTAGACGCTTAATTCTATCGACATAAAAAACAAAGTATTATTCTAAATCAGAAATGGAGGTGCACGCGGTGCATTCAGATTCTTTTTTTCAGAAGAACTAAAATTTGAAAGAAATACATACTGCCAGTCGGTAAAATGGGATATAATACCGGGGGCAATGACCGAGTTAACGGTTATGGCAAATGGAAATTCAAATTCGGCAATTGGGCAATGCTCCAATGAAGCTTCAAAGCGATAGACTGTATCGGGATTCACAAAAACCTGCACTGGGTGGCAACAATCATCAACCACATGCAAATGGCTGTTTAGGTGATGTGTTTTCACATGCAAAAATGAAAACACCATCGGATACACCAACAGCATGATTAGCATAAGTGCATTTATCTTACGATTTATATTGCTATTTGGTTTAAAATTCATAGCCAACAAACAACTGATATTCGAAACGGTTCAAAGCGCTTCTTTCCAATCATAAAAAACAATGGTACAAAAGAAGAAAATGGCATTCATCAAAAACACGGAATCATAAAAAAACCTTAACATGAAATTGATCACAACTGATTAAAGAATCCACCCTCTAAGAAGGTGGACTTGACAAGCCCCTATAAGGGGCCAAAGTCGAGCTTCTGTTGCTCTTCGAGACGTTC
>JAFGGY010000135.1 GCA_016930365.1 Prolixibacteraceae bacterium
AATATTAAAATATGAAGCCTTGTAAAGTCCATCGGATGTAAGTTCGTTTTTAATATTTTGCTTTCCGAACAACCATGCCACAAAAATCACAATAAGTAAACCGCCCAATGGTAACAAAACATTTGACGACACGTATTCGAGAATTCCAAATAAATTTCGACCGGCAAAAGACAGGCCAGGCAAATGATGCAACGAAAGGCTTGACAAAACGCCAAGCACACCAATTCCCAACGATGCCAGCAAGGTTGCTTTCCCACGCGAAATATGAAATTCTTCGGTAAAATAAGCTACTACTACTTCGAGAATAGAAATTGTAGAAGTAAGGGCAGCTACTGTTAAAAGGATGAAAAAGAACAGCGCAAATACATAACCGCCTTTCATTTGTGCAAAAATATTGGGAAGAGTAAGAAAAACCAGGTCGGGACCTGAGGCAGGACTAATTCCGAAAGCAAAAACAGCCGGGAATATTGCAACGCCTGCCATTACTGCAATAAGTGTATCGGTAAATGCAACAGCCGCAGTGGACATGCCAAGATTATCATTCTTTTTAATATATGAGCCGTAAGTGATTAAAGTTCCCATGCCAATACTAAGGGAGAAAAAAGCCTGGCCAAGAGCTTCTAATACAGTTGATGGTTTTATTTTTGAGAAATCGGGTTCAAACAAGAAACGCAAGCCATCGGCGGCACCAGGTAAAGTTATAGCTCTGATATCAAGAATGATAATTAATACAACCAACAAAGGCATAAGAATTTTCGTGTATTTTTCGATGCCTTTTTCGATACCAGCCCACACTACACTACCCGAAAGAATCAAAAACATTACAGTCCAAAACAAAGGTCTCCAATTGCTGTTTTGAAAATTGTTAAACTGGGCAATGATGTTTTCAGGCGATTCTCCGGCAAACTGATTACTTATGGCCTTAAACAAATACTCGAGTGTCCATCCGGCTACTACACTGTAAAAGGCATTAATCATAAAGGCAGCCGCAATGCCCATAACTCCTATCCAAAACCATTTCTGCCCGGGCTTCAATACTCTAAAAGCGCCAAAGGGATTACGCTGAGTATGCCTTCCAATGGTAAGCTCCGAAAGCATAACCGGCAAACCAATAAGGATGATAAAACCCAGGTATATCAATAAAAAAGCTCCACCGCCGTTTTCGCCGGTAATGTACGGAAATCGCCATATATTTCCCAACCCCACAGCAGAACCAGCTGTAGCGGCGATAACCCCAAACTTACTTCCAAATGAACCTCGATTTGAATTCTCAGCCATATCCGTACATGTTTAAATTATTGAAATTCAAAAATAATAATCATTCGTATTTTGCTTTCAATTTTCCCGATTTTTATAAACAAGATTTATAAATCATTAAGAATAGAAAAGCAATAAGCAAAATGATTGTATTAAAGCCCTCAATTTTATACTTTTGTCATTCTTACAATAAAAAAATACACGTTTTTATTAACATATAAAATTAAATCAAATGACTGTTAGTTATAAAGAACTCGGGTTGGTAAACTCAAAAGAGTTATTCAAAAAAGCAGTTGACGGTGGATACGCTATTCCTGCGTATAACTTCAACAACCTCGAACAAATTCAAGCAATCTTACAAGCCTGCGTTGAAACAAAATCGCCTGTTATTCTACAGGTTTCGTCGGGCGCCCGCAAATACGCCAATGCTACCTTACTCCGCAATATGGCCAGAGGTGCTGTTGAATATGTAAAAGAGCTGGGTTGCGAAATACCAATCGTACTACACTTAGACCACGGCGATACTTTCGAGTTGTGTAAAGACTGCATCGACAACGGTTTCTCATCTGTAATGATTGATGGTTCGCACCATTCATACGAAGAAAACATCGCTTTAACTAAAAAAGTTGTTGAGTATGCACACAAGTTTGACGTAACGGTTGAAGGTGAACTTGGTGTTTTAGCCGGTGTTGAAGATGATGTAGTGGCCGAAGAATCGAGCTACACAAAACCAGAAGAGGTTGAAGACTTTGTAAAAAGAACAGGTGTTGACTCATTAGCAATCTCGATTGGCACATCACACGGCGCACATAAATTTACACCTGCCCAGTGTACTAAAAACGAAGATGGCGTATTGGTACCACCACCATTAAAATTCGACATTCTCGAAGAAATTGAGAAGCGCATACCGGGTTTCCCAATTGTTCTTCACGGATCATCGTCGGTTCCTGTTGAATATGTTGATATGATTAACGATAACGGTGGCGACCTCGCCGCAGCTATCGGCATTCCGGAAGATCAACTTCGCAAAGCAGCAAAATCGGCTGTTTGCAAAATTAACATCGACTCGGACGGGCGACTGGCAATGACTGCCGCTGTTCGTAAAGTATTGAAAGAAAATCCGGGAGAGTTTGATCCCCGTAAATACCTGGGACCTGCCCGCGACGAACTGAAGAAATTGTATATGCACAAAAATATCAATGTATTAGGTTCGGCTGAAAAAGCCTAAGCTACGTGCAATTTAAAATGCAAAAAAGCTGTTGTTTGATAACAAACAACAGCTTTTCTTTATTAAAACGGATATCCAATAGCAATATTGAAATTCAAATCATCGGGGGTTAAAGCCTTTGATGAGTGGACCCAGCGCTGGCCCAAAGGCAATGATGGTGAACGCATTTTAATTCCCATATCGGCTCGAAGCACAAAATATGGGAGAACAAGTCGTAAGCCGGCTCCCGTTCCTACAGCTATTTCGTTATAAAAATCGTTAAACTCAAAAGTTGCCCCTTCGCGATTATCGAAACGATTTATAGCCCATATATTGCCGGCATCGACAAACAAAGCGCCTTCTAACATCCAAAACAATTCAAACCGGTATTCGATATTGGCCTCCAGCTTAATATCGGAAGTTTGATTGGGATAAGAACTTCCTTCGGGGGTGTATGTGCCCGGCCCCAGCGAACGTACATGCCAGGCTCGAATTCCATTTGCACCTCCTGTAAAATATTGCCGTTCGAATGGCATAAGATTCGAATTACCGTACGGATATGCTACTCCTACGAAAACACGTGCTGCAAATTTATTGTATTTGTCGAATCGATAGCCATAGCGCCATTCAAAATCGCCCCTGATATACTGCGAAAAACGCGTGCCAAAATATTCATAATACTTCAATGGTTCGCCATTCTCGTCGAGCGTTGACGAAGCAACCTGCTGACGATTGAAAACATTGCTAAGCCCGTAAAGAAAGTTGCCAGCCATTTCAAAATCGGCTTTAAAATATTGATAATTAGCACTTCCTCCGCGACTTTGGGTATTGTAAACAAAACTGTAATTACTGGCGTAAATAATATGGTCGGTATAACTGCTTTTAATGTACAAATCTTCAATAGAATTCATAAACGTTTGGTCGAGACTAAAAATTCGCACCGCATTCAAATCGAGCAAATTGAAATTATGACTTTTCTGTTCGGTTGAACGCCACTGATACCCAAAACGGGCATTAACAACCGTACGAGTATAATCGGGCCTTCGCTGATAATTGTATGCTACCGACAATGAGGTAAACGGTATAGAATGTAAATTAAGTTTCTGTTCGTTTATGGGAAAAACAAAACCGGGTAAACGAAGCCGCACACTTCCTCCATACTCTATGGTGTTAAATTTCTGATCTTCGTTATCGGTAACCTGTCGCTCGGTTGCTCCTCGTAAGGTAACGTCCAATATTTCGGCACCGTGAAGCAAATTCCGGTGTTGGTAGTTCAGGTTTCCCGCAACACCCAAATCGCCCGATGCATTAGTCCCCTCAATGTCAAACGAATAATTCTGACGGATTTGTAAAGGCAAATAAACTCGTGCATCAAGCCCTCCACGTAGGCTGTCGCCCGTATGCCGTTCGTCGTACTGTATGTTTACATATTTGAATTGACGCAAAGCATACAGGTTATTGTACATTTTATCTTCGAGCCTCTTTTCATACCCGTCGCCCGGAAACATTTCAATGGTTTTCAACAACACCTTTTCGCGTATGGGCAATTTATTGTTAAAATAAAACAGAAACGAACCCGACTGAATGGTGTCTTTATAGCCGGTTGTATTGAATTCGCCAATATTATCGCCGGGATTACCCAAATAAAACGAGTAATTGTTCACACTAAATTGTTTGTGTAACCTGTACTCGCTATCCGAAATAATGGATCGGTCTTCTACAATCATCTCCACATCGGCCAGGTACTCATAATTGCTTGTATCAATTTTATAATAAACAAAATCTTCTGAAAATTTGAAATATCCTTTATTCCGAAGTTCATCGCTGATACGTTTTCGCTCAGCTTCGAGAATTTCTACATCTAAAACATCGCCTGTGGCAAATAAAGCGCCGTTTCGAATGTCGTTCAAAGGCAGCTGCAAATTAGCATCCTTCACCTGGTAATTAATAGTTCGTATCCGGTATGGACGTCCGGACTGAATAGTAAATTCGACTGTTGCCGTACGTTTATGAAAACTTACCGAATCGGATACTTTTGCCCGGTAGTATCCTTTGTTGTTCAAATACATCTCAAGTTGTTGAGCCGATTTGTTTTTTAATCCTACATCGTATATAACCGGAGCTTCGCCAATATTTTTTAATAACCCCTTTTCCCGTTTTTTCGACGAAAGATTATAAAGCCAAAGGTGAAACCGCATAAATCCAAGAATTTTCAGGTTTTCTTTCTGCCGTAAATGTGCTTCAAGGGCTTTTTCTTCGACAACCTGTTCATCAATAGCAATCTCAACATCTTTTAATAAATATTCATCATCAGGAACGTACCGGGTCATTCGACACCCGGTAAATAAAAGAAGTAGAACA
>JAFGGY010000136.1 GCA_016930365.1 Prolixibacteraceae bacterium
AAGAATTCCTTACTGATTTCGTGAATTCCATCCTTTTTCATTTTCAGCATCCCCTCAATCAACTCAAACGAAGAAGTAGCGCTGTTTTTCAATACACTGAAATCATCAATAGCTTTAGAAACAACTTTATCGAGTACTTTTTTAGCCAATTCGGTTTTATTATCAAAATGCTTATAAAAAGTCATTTTGCTCACATTGCCCTCTCGGCAAATCTCCTCGATGGTTACTTTTTTGAAACCAAATTTCCAGAAAAGCTTTTGTGCCGCTTCAAGTATATCGTTGTATTTTTTATTTGTTTTAGACATTTATCTATCTTTTATACTTTTAAAGTACAAATATACGTTTTTATTCTTTTTCACAATATTTCGTAAGTTTATTTTTTGAAGACATTCCGAAAGAATCGATTAAACTTATATATTTAGGCTTAATTTTATAACCTTTCTTAAATATTACTTCTACGATTTGGGTATCAGAAACGCGGTGTTAAATAATTTTGTCGGTTTGGAACAACTACAGACATTGGAACTATATGGGAGAATTTCTGCATTGGAGAATACATAAAAACCCTGGATTTTGTTGATTGCATTTTACATTTTTACGCTTTTTTGTTGATTTGATTTGACGTTTTTATGCATGTTCCTATATTAAACTATTCATGCCAATGAAAAATAGCTATTTTTGCATACTTATTCGTTTTATTGTCGATTTTCTATACATTTTTTGCTATTTTTGTAAAAATAATTGAAAAAATGAGTTCGATAAGGGAATATGGAATTATACCGATAAGCACCGACATGGTGGCTGATGCAATTGGAGAATACCGCTCGCCGGCCGACCGCATAAGTCGTTTGGCAAGGCAAGGCGACCTTATCAGGCTTCGGCGTGGCCTCTTTGTGGTTGCGCCGGAACTAAGCGGACAAACCCTTTCGCGCGAGCTCATTGCCAACCACCTGTACGGTCCGTCGTATGTTTCGTTCGAAAGTGCCTTGAGTTACCATGGCATTATCCCCGAAAGGGTGCACATGGTAAGGTCGGCCACATTCAGGCGTTCGCGGCAAGTAGAAACTCCACTTGGTGTATTTCAATACACCACCGTGCCCGAAAACTACTACCCCATAGGCATTACACAAATGCTTTACGAAGAAGAAAATTATTCGTTTTTAATGGCCACACCCGAAAAAGCCGTTTGCGATATGATAACCACCACAACTGGGCTACGCATTCAATCGGAACGAGCCATGCGTGAATACCTTTTTGAAGACATGCGCATGGATTTTGACGACCTGGAACGCATTGATACCGGAATAATTGAACAGTGCATTGAACATGGCCGCAAAAGAAGAGAATTGAGGTTTCTACTAAATGTTTTACAAAATGAGTAACATGTTTCAATAAAATTTGGAGTTCAGATTACTTCTTACAACTTGCCGACATGATACAGTTTTTGCCGGAAAAATAATCCAGTTTACCGATAAGCGATACTGCAATTTGCCAATTATAAGTTCATTTGCACCAAACTAAAAATTCACATTTTTATGGAAGCACAACAACGCGTATGTCCCTGGTGGCTGGGATACACCTTTATCAACCCTTTGAGAAAATATCAGCACAACCCCGATGAAATTTTGGCTCAGCACATAAAACCCGGCATGCAGGTACTCGATTATGGCTGTGCCATGGGGTATTTTAGTCTGCACATGGCGCGTATGGTTGAAGAAACAGGCAAAGTCCATTGCGTGGACATTCAAACTAAAATGTTGAAAAATCTCGAACGCAGGGCACGCAAAGCCGGATATTCAAATATCGTTTCGAGCATGCTTGTGGGTGAAAATTACGAACCCCAGAAACTGGAAAAACAGATAGATTTTGCATTGCTATTTGCCGTTGTGCACGAAGTACCCGACCAGCAACAACTTTTTAACGAGATATATACCATGCTCAAGCCAGGTGGCAAAGTATTGTTTGCCGAACCCCCCGGACATGTTAAACCCGGCGAATTTGAAGTATCAATAGCTAAAGCACTCCATACAGGGCTCACCATTAGCGATGAAAAACCCGCACTGAAAAAGCTTACTGTTATACTAACCAAATAAGCCTGACAGTTAGCCAAAACCAACACGTGCTGCTGATTAGTAGCTGATATTTGTTCAAAATTGATACATTTTAAACAATTATCAGCTACTTTAGTAACACCATGATAAACCATCAACAAATAGAGCTTGCAGAAAAACATACGGTGCCGCCGCTTAATAAAGCCCAACGACTATCGGATTACCTGCCGGGTATTTTCACAAGCATCAGCACTCGCAAAGGCATTAAAAAAGCCATTAAAAAAGGTTTGGTAAAAATAGATGGCAAAACGGGCAACACCGGCGACTGGGTTAAAGGCGGCGAAAACATAGAACTATACAAGGAGGCTGGCATAAACAAAAACTTACTCGTTGATATACCGATACACGTTTTTTACGAAGATGACGATTTGGCCGTAGTACGTAAACCTGCCGGAATTGCAGTAAGCGGGAACAAACGTCGCACGCTCGAACATGCCCTGCCTCATAACTTACACATGAGCCCCAAAAGCGATGCACTGCCCATTCCGCAGGCCATTCACAGGCTCGATTACCCTACAAGTGGCGTACTGTTGGTTGGCAAAACAACAGCAGCAGTTATCGCGCTAAACCAACTTTTTGAACAACATAAAATTGAAAAAAAATACCTTGCCGTATGCATAGGAGAAATGCCACAATGCGGAACAATTGAAACCCCGGTTGACCATAAAGCAGCAAAAACCACCTACCAGGTACTCGAAACTGTAAAATCGGAACGTTTTGGCTGCCTCAACTTGCTCGAAGTAAAAATTGAAACCGGTCGAAGACATCAAATTCGCAAGCACCTGACCGAAAACGGTAATCCCATATTAGGCGACCAAACCTATGGAACAGAAGGAAAAATACTCAAAGGAAAAGGACTTTACCTGCATGCAATTTCATTAAAATTTACACACCCGACAAGGAATGATGAGATTGAGATAAAAGATGATGTTCCTGATAAATTCAAAAAAATATTCACGGTTTTTCCTGAATAACGACTAAAAAAGGCTGCATTGTAACAACACAGCCTTTTTTATTAAATTGAATATTTTATAATTGATAATTAAAACGCCATCCCAAAGAGATTTGCAAAGAACCAGCAGTTTCTTTCTCATTGCTCCATGTTTCATACTTCATTGGCAACATATACATGGCAGAAATAATGAAATCTCCCAGCTCAACACCCACTTCAGGAGCCACGCCCAGTGAAAATGAAGAACCACCTTCAGATATTACCACTCCATTTGAAGTTACCTCGGGCACTTCTAAACGAGACAAACCCGTTGAGAATGAAACATAAGGCGAAACTCCACTATTAAAGAATCGATAATATCCCTTAACACCATACAAGTTCAAACCATACATATCGATGCTCAATGACTCATCGGAATCACCCCCACCAGCTAAAATCGCACCATTATAAACCAATCCAACAGCCAATTTTTGGTCAAATTTCGCAAAGTGGTACAATACATCAACAGTATAACCCAGTCCTCCTTTACCGCCTGTACCGTCATCGTACGTAAACGCTTCGCCCTGGGGAACAGACCAACCTAAAAAAGCTGCAGCTGATACTTTCTGAGCATAAGAATTAGAAACAAAAAATAAACTCAATAAAACAAATAAAAATGAAATCTTCTTCATAATAATAAAGTGTTTATAGTTAATAATAAAAGAAAACGAAACAATATTATTCAATAATCATTGAACAAAATTGTGCCAAATGTATTATTTTTTTATTGCACGCTCAAAATCATAACATCTTATGATTTTCACTTCTCCTTATTTATAAAAAGTCTTAATAAATTTAGCTGGTAGAAATTCTTTGCTATTTTTGCGCTCAAAAATACAGGAAAGCTTGATTACACTTAAAGACATAGAAACCGGACAACGAGTTGTTGTTAAAACGATAAACGGACGTAGCAGTTTTCGCCAGCGGATTTCAGAAATGGGTTTTGTGCGGGGGAAAGAAATAACCGTTTTAAAAAATGCCCCCTTCCGCGACCCCATTGAGTACCAAATAATGGGCTACAACATTTCGCTGCGCCGAAGCGAAGCTGCCCTTATAGAGGTAGTACCGATTGAAGAAGCTACCCGTCTTGTTCCGGAATACAACGGTACACTTTCATTCGACAAAACAATTGTAAAAAATTTAAAACCTGTAAAAGAAATCAACATTGCTTTTGTGGGAAACCCCAACTGTGGCAAAACTTCGATTTTTAATGCTATTACCGGCAAACACGAGCACGTAGGCAACTATTCGGGGGTTACAGTCGATGCAAAAAAGGCTCGCATCCATTTCAAAGATTACATCATCAACATTACCGACCTGCCCGGCACTTACTCCTTGTCGCCCAACTCGCCCGACGAACTTTTTGTGCGTGACCACCTGTTAAAGCAGCATCCCGATGTTGTAGTAAATGTTGTTGATTCGACAAACCTCGAACGCAATCTTTATCTGACAACACAGCTTATCGACATGGATATTCCGGTAATTTTATCGCTGAACATGTACGACGAAGTACTAAAAAGAGGCGATGAACTTAACACAGAACAATTTTCGAAAATAACAGGAATTCCTACTGTTTGGACAATTGGCACACAAAAAAAAGGCTGCAACAAAATTCTGAACAAAGCCATCGAAGTAGCCGAATACAACAATCCTGTACAACGCCATATTCACATCAACTACGGTCAGGAAATTGAGCAGTCAATTAATGCCATCCAGCGACAGATATGGGCTTCAACAAATTATGTACGTGAGTTTTCGTCACGTTACCTGGCACTGCGGTTGCTTGAAGACGATGAACATACTCACGAAAAAATCACTCCTCTCGACAATTCAAAAAAAATATTTAACACAGCCCGGAATGAAATAACCCGGCTTGAACATTTACTAAAAGAATCGACTTCAACGCTGATTACCAATGCCCGGTATGGCTTTATACACGGGGCTTTGAAAGAAACATTAAAGCAAAAGAAATCTTTTGGGAAAATATCGAACACTGAAAAAATCGACCGTATTCTAACCGGGAAATATACTGGGTTCCCTATTTTTCTGTTGTTCCTGTGGATTATGTTCCAGGGCACTTTCTTTTTAGGCCAATTCCCAGCCGACTGGATTGACATGGGAATTAGCTGGCTTGGCGGGGTTGTGGGAAGTATTTTGCCCACCGGACCTGCACACGACCTTGTTGTTGATGGTGTATTTGGCGGTGTCGGAGGGGTGCTCGTGTTTCTGCCTAACATTGTTATCCTGTTCTTTTTCATTTCGTTAATGGAAGACACGGGTTATATGTCGCGTGTGGCATTTATTATGGACAGGCTGATGCACTTAATCGGCTTGCACGGCAAATCGTTCATCCCACTCATTATGGGGTTTGGCTGTAACGTGCCCGCCATCATGTCAACCCGGACATTAGAAAACCGGAGCGACCGCATCCTCACCATACTCATTATACCGTTTATGTCGTGCAGTGCACGTTTACCGGTGTACATACTAATTGCCGGGGCTATTTTTCCACAAAGTGCCGGGACCGTCATATTTGGAATTTACCTTGCAGGAATTGTGGTTTCAATATTAACGGCATTATTGCTTAAAAAGACTATTTTCAGGGTAAAAGAGGCGCCTTTTGTTATGGAACTGCCCCCGTACCGCATCCCGACCCTACGCTCGGCAATCCGCCATATGTGGATGAAAGCCAAAGAATACCTCAAAAAAATGGGCGGTATCATTTTGTGGGCATCGATTATTGTATGGTTTTTAAGCTATTTTCCCCGTACAAACGATAAAATCGAGCAGTACGAAACACAACTACAACAAGTTGTTGAGCAACAACAAGAATTTGACAAACAAGAGCAAGCAGCCGATTATCAATTGGCTGAAAATGATGAAGAAATACTTCTTGACAGTCTAAATATCATTGAAAACCAACTCAAATACAAAATCGGGCAGGAACAGCAATACAGCTCGTACCTGGGGCACATGGGGCGCTTTATTGAACCTGCCTTGCGGCCTATCGGATTCGACTGGAAAATTAGCGTGAGCCTGCTCTCGGGGGTTATTGCCAAAGAAATTGTGGTAAGTACCATGGGCGTGTTGTATGCCGGCGAAGATGAAGAGTCGTTGCGCGAAGCCCTGCAAAACCAAACATACAACAAAGGCGAACGGGTAGGACAAAAAATATACTCAAAACCCACCACCCTTGCATTGCTGGTGTTTGTGCTAATTTACATACCGTGTATTGCCGTTATTGCTGCCATACGCAAAGAAACCGGCAAGTGGAAATGGGCTTTATTCAACATTACTTATGCCACTTCCCTGGCCTGGATTCTGTCGTATTTAGTATCGAAAGTTGCCGGGATGTTTTTCTGAATAAATTTAAATTCTATCTAAAACACTATTTACTATCAGTCAACCCGGTTTTTTATACATTTGTGTTTATCATGACTAAATAATTATTCAGCTATTTTAAATGACAAAAGACCAACTAATACACAAACTATCTTCACTCGAATGGGAAGATTTTGAAGTAAAAGCCGCCAAAAGCGAATTACCCAAATCGGTTTGGGAAACAGTTTCGGCTTTTTCAAATACCAGTGGTGGTTGGATTGTATTAGGTGTAACAGAAAATGGAAAGGACTTTGAAATTACTGGAGTTAGAAATGCCGAAAAATTGGAACAGGATTTTTTAAATACACTCAGGGGAAACAAATTTAATGTTTTTGTAAGTACTAAGCAGGAAGTTTACAAGTTTGATAATCAAACGATTTTAGCATTTTACATACCCATACATAAAAACAAACCTGTATATTTCAACAATCAGGGTAATACATTTATACGTAGGGGTAGTTCTGACCAAAGAGCTACGCAGGAAGAAATTGACAGCATGCTACGTGACCAGGCATTTGGCACTAAAACAGCTGAATTAGCTCCTGGCACCAATCGTGATAGCATTAATAACATCTCATTAAACCGCTACCGGAATTATATGGCACGGTTTAATCCAAATGCAAGTTATAACCGTTTTGATGAAGCTGAGTTTTTAGATAAGCTTCGTATCATAGATAACGGAGTTTGTACCTATGCCGGACTGCTCATGTTTGGAAAACGTGAAATTATAGAAAAGCATTTTGCCGATTTCCGTATTGACTTGCTGGAGATACCTGGCAACTCTTATTCCGATGCCCAGCAACGATACACCTTCCGAATTGAAGAACAGGAGAATCTTTGGGAGTATTATTTTGAATGCTTTGCCCGACTCAAACAAAAGGTAGATGTACAATTTTCATTGACTTCAGAAGGTTTTGGTCAGGAATTATCACCTGGACTGGAAAGTATTCGTGAAGCCCTTGTAAATATGCTGATGCATACCGATTATTTTTCACCGGCATCTCCGCGGGTACGAATATTTAACAACCATATTGATTTTTATAATCCGGGTGGATTACCAAAATCTTTTGAAGAATTGAAAAGTAAGGATATCTCACTTCCCCGCAACCCTATCCTTGCAAAGCTTTTTCGCATGGTAAAACTTGCTGAAAATGCAGGTTTTGGATTTGATAAGATAGAAGAAAACTGGAAAGCATATAATTCCACAGTTCCGGATTATCAAATTGAGTTTGATTCTGTAGTTGTTAATTTTAATATAAATTTAGAACAACGGAAGTCGGAGAAAACTGTGGAGAAAACTGTGGAGAAAACTGTGGAGAAAACTGTGGAGAAAATAATTTCTTTAATTAAAGAAAACCCCAAAATTACATCAAAACAAATTGAAATTGAAACCAAGTTGTCAAGGCGTGGAGTGGAGTACAATCTTGACAAACTTAAGAAAAAGGGTAAACTAAAAAGAATCGGACCAGCCAAAGGTGGTCATTGGGAAGTAATTGATAATAAGGAATAATCTATGACAAACCAACATACACATAAACCCGAATTGCTACTGCCAGTTGGCAATAACGAGGCTTTTTACGCTGCGCTCGAAGCTGGTGCCGATGCTATTTACCTGGGGCTTAAAAACTTCAATGCCCGGGGGCGTGCCAATAATTTTACACCGTGGCAGGTTGCTGTAATGATTAAACAAGCCCACAGCCAAAATGTGAAGGTGTACATCACCCTGAATACGGTTATCAAAAATACCGAAATTGCCCAACTTATTGATACGCTTTTTGTGCTTGAACAATTGAAACCCGATGCAGTTATTATCCAGGACTGGGGCGTATATTTCATTGCCCGCAAGTTTTTCCCGAAACTGGAATTGCATGCCAGTACACAAATGGGTATCCATAATTCGGTTGGTGTGAACCATACCGGGCAAAAAGGCATAACGCGGGCTGTTGTTGCCCGCGAGCTCACCCCTTCCGAACTTAAATCCATTGCCCAAAAAGCCAAAATTGAACTTGAATTATTCATTCACGGGGCACTATGCTATTCTTTTTCGGGCATGTGCCTGTTGAGCAGCTTTTTGGGAGGCTCGGGTGCCAACCGTGGCATTTGCATGCAGCCCTGCCGGCGTATTTATTCACAAAACAAAGCCGAACAATATTTCTTTAGCTTGAAAGACAACGAACTAATTAAGCATATCCCTTACCTTAAATCCCTTAAAATTGATTCGCTAAAAGTAGAAGGCCGACTGAAACCTGCCGAATATGTTTATCAGGTTGCCAGCGCATACCGCAAAGCAATCGACAATGAAGAAAAGATTGATGAAGCACAAAAGGAGCTCGAATACGACCTGGCACGCGAAAAAACCGACTACTTTATGGGCAAAAACGTATCGGAAGCCATAACTCAATCGGCAAACACCGGTTTATACATTGGCAAAGTTGAAGGTATTGAAAGCGGCAAGGTATATTTCTCGAGCCGCATAAAACCTGAAAACAACTGCCGCCTGCGCTTCAGGGACAAAGAAACCGACCGGCAAACCGTACTGAAAGCTTTCGACATTAATGATGAAAGCAATGGATTGTGGTCGTTCAGCACCAATAACAACGAAATTGTACCCGGCGACGAGGTTTACCTGGCCGGTGTTAAAATGAAATTCCCGTCGAAAATAAAAACCGACGACATAAAAATTAACGACCGTGCACCCAAAGGGCTTCAACGAAAAGTTTTTGACAGCTTAAAGCACCCCAAACCTAAAAACACCCGCCCACAGGTTTTTATCCGTATCGACAGCCTTCAATGGCTGAAAAAAATCAGGCTCGAAGATTTTGATGGCATCATCATGAATTTCGACATGAACGACTTAAAAACCTTCAACCCTGCCCTTCCGTTTATCAAAAAGAACATTCGCAAAGTTTGGGTTGAACTGCCCAAATTTATCCCAGAAGGCAAACTCGATTTTTACCAAAATGAAGCTATACGGCTTGTAAATGCCGGGGTGAAAACATTCTCAATCAGCCATTTATCGCAATTGGAAATACTGCCACGCGATGCACGTTTCATGAGCAACGAAAATGTTTACCTGTTTAACGATGCAGCCATTAAAGCCATAAACGAAGAAAAAGTTCTAAATTATATTTACCCGCTCGAAAACGACATCGACAACATGGCCAAAGGCTCGGACCGCAACGGAATTGTTCCTGTGTATTTCTATCCCGAGCTGTTTTATTCACGCATGCCGGTAAAGCTGGAAAAAGACATACCTTTCAGCGATAAAACCGGTGCATCATTCCGAAAAGAAGTTAAAGACGGGGTAACCATTACCCTGCCCGAGAACCCTGTTTCGTTAACACAATACAAAAGCAAACTTGAACGTTTCGGCTTTTATAAATTCCTGATTGACATGAGCCACACCCCGCCATCGAAAAACACACCGTTAACCATAAAAAAGAGGTTACAAAAATCGGAACAAATACAGCCTTCGACCAATTTCAACTTTAAACAAGGGTTAAGCTAAAAGAACCAATCATTTCTTTTATATTTGTAAGCCATTCCCCAAAAAATCGACAAAATATAAACCCTGTAAGATGAAGATTTTAGTTATTGGTGCGGGAGCTATTGGTACGGTTACAGCCGGAATTCTTTCGTCGAAGAAATTCGATGTTGAACTGGTTTGCAACAACCAACAACGAGTTTCGACACTCAACCAACAAGGCCTTCGTTACCAGCTGAAAAAGCGCAAATACTTCACCAACGTAAAAACATACAACAACATTGAAGAAACCCCGGGGAGCTACCATTATGTACTTTTGGCTACCAAATCGTTTAACATGCTCGACCCAGCACGCCGCGTACTCGACAAACTGACGCAAAACGGGTTAATTGTATCGATGCAGGACGGGTTTTGCGAAGAAGAACTATCGTTAATAGCCGGCAGTAACCGCCTGGTAGGTGCAATGGTTGGATGGGGCGCTACCCTGAATACCGACGGCTCGGCAACCATGTCGTCAGCCGGCGAAATGATTATTGGTATGCTCGATGGAAGCGACGACCCCCGCCTCGACAACCTACAGTATATATTCAATACAATTGTTCCAACCCAAGTAGTCGGTAACATTAACGAACACATTTTTTCAAAACTGGTTATCAATTCATGTGTTACTACCCTCGGAGCTATATCGGGGCTCAACATCGGGTCGCTGATTACAAACTCAAAACTTCGCAATATTTTTCTCGAAATTATTAAAGAGGCCATTGAAATTGCAAATGCCCTCAAAATTGAAATTCCCGAGTATTCAGGACGCATCAACTATTACCGTTTGATTCGGGGTAATTCATTATACCACCGCATTCGTAAGCATCTTACCATTCGTATTTTTGGCATTAAATACCGTAATGTTAAATCGTCGGGACTGCAATCGCTCGAGCGTGGCGAACAAACCGAAATTGACTATTTAAATGGATTTTTGGTGCAAAAATCGAAAGAAACAGGAATTGAGACCCCGGTTAACAACCAACTGGTTACAATGGTACATGAAATTGAAGAAGGAAAACGCCCAATAGACATTGCAAACCTCGACGAAATTGTGTTGAGCAGGTCTTAGTGCTTTTCTTCAAACAATCACATGCAATTCTGCGTTACAAATAGAAAAAAACACAATATATGACACGTATTGCAATTTTACTGGCTAACGGTTTCGAAGAAATGGAAGCACTAACACCCGCTGATGTATGGCGAAGGGCAGGTTTCGAAACCGAGTTAATCTCAATCAGCAAACAGTTAAATGTTAGCGGCTCTCACAACATTACGGTTGTTGCCGATAAAACATTCGACGAAACCAATTTCGACACATTCGATATGCTTTTTTTGCCGGGCGGGCTACCCGGAGCCACAAACCTCGACCAACACGAAGGATTAAAGAAACAGCTGCTCAATTTTGCAACAAGCAACAAAATACTGGGAGCTATATGTGCTGCGCCACTGGTACTGGGGCACAACAAGCTGCTGAAAGGTAAAAAAGCCACCTGCTTTCCCGGCTTCGAAAACGAACTAATTGGCGCCACACATACCGGCAGGTCTGTTGAAACCGATGGAAACATTATTACAGGCAAAGGCGCCGGAGTTGCCTTACAATTTGCCTTCGAAGTTGTTTCGTATTTTAATGGTAACGATTATGCCAATAAGCTGGCTGCAAAAATGCAAATTCCTCCGAATTAAGTTACACTGACAAATGCCATCGTTGGTTTGACATTTTTTTATCATTTTTGGCAAAAACATTTTTTATGACAAAGGGAAAGAAAGATGATACTGCCGCACCAGCAGCCGGTAGCAAAGGTTTTTTAGCCTGGATTGAACGTGTAGGAAACAAACTACCCCACCCGTTTTGGATGTTTGTTTGGATAATCGGCATCGTTATAGCAGTTAGCTTTATAAGCTCGTTATTGGGTGTGCAGGCCACCGACCCCGGAACCGGCAAACTTATTGAAGCCGAAAACCTGCTTTCGGGCGAAGGGCTTCGACGCTTTATACAGGAAATGGTAACCAACTTTGCCCATTTTGCACCACTTGGGCTCGTACTCGTTATGCTGATGGGGGTTGCCGTAGCTGAAAAAAGTGGTTTACTGGCCGTTGTTATGCGCAACCTGGCTTTCTCTGTTCCTAAAAAAATTGTTTTGCCGGTTATTTTTATCATAGGGGCATGTGGCAACATCGGCTCCGACGCCGGAGTTGTAATTGTACCGCCCATTGCTGCGCTCATATTCATGCAAATGGGACTTCATCCTATTGCAGGCCTCATTGCCGGATACGCCGGAGCAACTGCCGGCTTTACGGCCAACCTGGTTATTGCCGGTACCGATGTACTTTTAGCCGGAATCAGCACCGAAGTTACCTCCAAAATACCAGGTGCTGGCGAAGTTAGTGCCACTTCAAACTGGTTTTTCATGATTGTTTCGACCTTTTTGTTAGCCATTGCCGGAACTTTTGTGGTTAACCGCTACACCATACCCCGTACAAAGGCATTTGCCACCGGCAACAAAAACGATAAGCTTCCCGATGCCAAAGAACATTCACTGTCGGCGTCCGAAAAAAAAGGACTGAAACATGCCGGGTGGGCAGCCATAGCCTACATTGCACTGATTGCACTGCTTGTCATTCCTCCCGGCGCTCCATTGCGCGACCAAACTACCGGGGGCCTTGTACCTTCGCCATTTTTACGCGGACTGGTACCCCTTTTGTTTTTTCTTTTTGCCCTACCCGGATACTTTTATGGACGAGCAACCGGCTCCATCAAAAAAGCCGACGATGTTATAAAACACATGGGCGACGGAATGAAAGACCTATCAGGCTACATCGTACTGATGCTGGTAGTTGCCCAGTTCATCAACCTGTTTAGCTGGAGCAACCTCGATAAAATACTGGCCATAAACGGTGCTCACTTTCTCGAATCGTCGGGCTTAACCGGCCCCTTAATGTTTACCCTTTTCATTATACTGGTTGCTTTTATCAATATTTTTATTGGCAGTGGCTCGGCCAAATGGGCCATGTTTGCCCCGGTTTTCATTCCTATGTTGTACCAGTTAGGCTATAGTCCTGCATTTGTTCAGCTAATGTATCGTATCGGCGACTCAACAACCAATGCCATCAGCCCGCTGTATGTTTATTTCCCACTTTTGCTGGGCTGGATTCGCCAGTACGACAAAAAAATTGGCATTGGCACCGTAATGTCGATGTTAATACCCTATGGCATTGTTCTTTTCGTTATGTGGATTATACTGTTGTTTATTTGGTTTTGGCTTAAACTACCCATCGGAGTTGGCGAAGGCATATTTCTGTAAGTAAGCAACTTGCATAAGTTGTCTTTTTTTTGTATTTTATATTGAATATGTCAAAATCAACATAAAATACTATGAAAACGGTTAAAATCAACAATCAACAACTCGATAAAATTGCCATCAACGTTAGATCGCACCGCCTGCTAAAGAAACTACTGAAAGAAAATCCGCGGCTGGAAGAACTGATGCGCAATTCGCAAAACGAAACCGAAGCACTTATCGGGCTTCGGAATTGGGTTATCGACGACCTTCAACCCCGGGAACACGCCTTCAATTACTATTTGGGCAAGGTGCACGGGCAAGAAGCTCTCGATAAAATTGAATGGAAAGATTACGCAGCCATTCGCCTGCTCGATTACATTGACCATGCCGGTAAAGAATATCCCGATTTGAATTTACATGGCGAAATTGCTGTTAGCAATCCTATAAAAATGATATGGCTGGCGGTACATTACGGCACAGGTGGTGCTAAACCCATGTTTTTCAAAGACATGCTTCAGCTGTTCCGACAATTCAGGGGCGAAATGACCCGTGAAATGCCTTCGCGCGAGAAAGTGGAAGAATGGATGAACCGCTTTCCGTCGGGACTTGACCCACGAATTGTAAAGCTACGCGAAGAAAACCGTGACCGCATCATTAAGGTAATTATCGAACAAATAGACAACAACGAAGTGTCGAGCACCAAATACTGTTTTGAAAAAGATTTTTCGTTTGAGCAAAAATATTTAAGTGTACTGAAATGGTGGAAAGAACCAACATTTCACCTCAAATTTGCTGTACGAAACCCAGCACTGCTCAACCGAATGCTGGGCGAATCGCTCGACCCCGATACGATGAAAATTTTATACGAAGCCGAAGAAGCCGGCATTCCCTTTTTCGTCAATCCCTACTACCTGTCGTTGCTGCATGTACGCGTGCCCTATTTTGCCATAGGCGCCGACCTGGCAATACGCGACTATATCATTTACCAAAAACAACTAATAACCGAATTTGGGAGAATTACCGCATGGGAAAAAGAAGACCTTGTAAAGCCCGGCGAGCCCAATGCCGCGGGCTGGCTTCTCCCCTCGCACCGTAATATTCACCGCCGCTACCCCGAAGTAGCCATTTTGATTCCCGACACCGTTGGACGTGCCTGTGGCGGGCTGTGCTCATCGTGTCAGCGCATGTTCGATTTTCAGAATGGACACCTAAACTTCAACCTCGATAAACTTAAGCCCGACGAAACCTGGGACGAAAAATTCGAACGGCTGATGAGCTATTTCGAAGAAGACTCACAGCTTCGCGATATTTTAATTACCGGTGGCGATGCCCTGATGAGCTCCGACAAATCGCTTCAGAAAATATTTGATGCCATTATCGAAATGGCTACCCGAAAAAAAGAAGCAAACCAATTGCGCCCCGATGGAGAAAAATATGCCGAAATACTACGAATACGACTCGGCACTCGATTGCCGGTGTATCTGCCACAACGCATTGACAAAAACCTGGCAAACATTCTTTCCAATTTTAAAGAACGAGCCTCCAGCATTGGCATCCGGCAATTTGTAATACAAACCCATTTCGAATCACCGATGGAAATTACGCCCGAAGCCAGGCAAGCCATAAAAGAACTACTTGAATCCGGATGGATGGTTACCAACCAACTGGTATTTACTGCCGCAGCCTCGCGCCGAGGACATACCGCACAACTTCGCAAGTCGCTTAACGATATTGGAGTTATGTGCTATTACACATTTACGGTAAAAGGATACATGGAAAACAACCACAACTTTGCAGTTAACTCGCGCACTTTGCAAGAACAAACCGAGGAAAAGGTAATTGGACGCGTGCCCGAAAAACATCTTTCTTCGCTTAGGCAAATGCCCGAAAATCCAGAGCATATAACTGAAATGATTAAGCACCTGCGAATGCGCGAAAATATACCGTTTTTAGCCACCGACCGTAATGTGCTAAACCTGCCAGGTGTTGGCAAAAGCATGACTTTCAGAACCATAGGCATTACACGTTACGGACGACGAATACTACAATTCGACCATGACCAAACGCGAAATCACAGCCCCATTATTCACCAAATGGGAAAAGTAATCATTATCGAATCGAAATCGATAAGCGAATACCTCGAACAAATGGAGAACATGGGCGAAGAAATAGACGAATACGAAGGTTTGTACGGCTACTCAATTGGCGAAACCGAATTCAGATTTCCCATATACGAATACCCCGATTATAATTATATCTGTACCAAAAAAATAACAAATATCGAAGTATAACTACTTTATTTCATTATTAATTGAATGAAATGCATCCCACAAATCTTTTTTTGCTTATAGAATAGTTCTATATTTGCTTTCCAAATTTTCAAATGCATAATCTACTTTAATTTACATTGAATTAATTCATAACACATAATCGTTTTAAAAATGAATAACACACTAACGAACAAAGCTGCCGACAATATACGGATACTGGCAGCAGCCATGGTTGAAAAAGCCAACAGCGGGCATCCCGGAGGCGCAATGGGTGGTGCCGATTTCATCAACGTACTTTACTCAGAGTTTTTGAACTACGACCCAAGTGATATGACCTGGATTAACCGCGACAGGTTTTTCCTCGACCCCGGACACATGTCGCCCATGCTTTACGCCCAGCTTTCGTTAGTTGGAAAGTATAGCATGGAAGATTTATCGAACTTCCGCCAATGGGGCAGCGTAACACCTGGACACCCCGAAGTAGATTTTGAACGCGGTGTTGAAAACACCTCAGGACCTCTTGGACAAGGACATGCAATGGCTGTTGGTGCTGCCATAGCCGAACGTTTCCTCGTTGCTCGTTTTGGCGAGTGGATGGCTCATAAAACCTATGCATTTATCTCGGATGGTGGTGTACAGGAAGAAATTTCGCAAGGCGCAGGCCGTATTGCAGGCTACCTCGGGCTAAGCAACCTTATTATGTTTTACGATTCGAACGACATACAGCTATCGACCGAAACCAATGCTGTTACCGGTGAAGATACGGCCAAAAAATACGAAGCATGGGGATGGAATGTACTAACCATCAACGGAAACAACGCCGATGAGATTCGCCAGGCACTTACAAAAGCTCAACAGGAAACCGAAAAACCAACTCTCATAATCGGGAAAACCATTATGGGAAAGGGTTGTGTTACCGAAGAAGGTGGCAGTTATGAAAAACAATGTTCGACCCACGGACAACCATTAAGTGGCGCTGGTGCATCGTTTGTAAAAACCATCGAAAACCTGGGCGGCGATGCCGAAAACCCCTTCCAGATATTCAGCGATGTACAGGAAGCGTATGAAAAACGCAACGAAGAACTGGTAAAAGCAGCAGCTCAGAAAAAAGCAGAGCAAGCCAAATGGGAAGCCGAAAATCCAGAACTGGCTGCAAAACTAAAAGCTTTCTTCTCGGATAAAACAGTTAATGTTGATTACAGCAAAATAGCACAAAAAGCAGGAAGTGCAACCCGTGCCGCTTCGGCTACTGTTTTGTCGGTACTGGCAAACGAGGTTGATAATATGATTGTGTCGTCGGCCGACCTTTCGAACTCCGATAAAACCGACGGATTCCTGAAAAATACCAAAGCTTTCACAAAAGGCGACTTTAGCGGTAAATTTTTACAAGCCGGTGTAAGCGAATTAACCATGGGCGCCATTATGAACGGTATTGCACTGCACGGAGGAATAATCGCAGCATGCGGTACATTCTTCGTATTCAGCGACTATATGAAACCGGTAGCACGTTTGGCTGCCCTGATGGAGCTTCCCGTAAAATACATCTGGACACACGATGCCTTCCGTGTAGGCGAAGACGGTCCTACTCACCAGCCTATAGAACAAGAAGCACAAATCAGACTACTTGAAAAGCTGCAAAATCACAAACATCAAAATTCGATGTTGGTACTACGTCCTGCCGATGGCAACGAAACTACAGTTGCCTGGAAAATGGCTATGGAAAACACCAGCACACCTACCGCGTTAATTCTTTCGCGCCAGGGCATTAAAGATGTAACCACTTTCGAAACGGCTCAACAAGCCGAAAAAGGTGCTTACATTATCAAAAACAGCGAAGGAACACCCGATGTTATTTTGCTGGCCAGTGGCTCCGAAGTTAGCACTTTGGCCGAAGGCGCCGAATTGCTCGAAAAGGACGGCGTAAAATGCCGCATCGTTTCGGTTCCATCCGAAGGACTTTTCCGCAGCCAACCAGCCGATTACCAAGAAGCCGTACTGCCTAAAGGTGTTAAAAAATTTGGTATGACAGCCGGATTGCCGGTAACTCTCGAAGGTTTGGTAGGTGCCGATGGCAAAGTATTTGGCATGCCTTCGTTTGGATTCTCAGCTTCGTACAAAGTACTTGATGAAAAACTGGGATTCAACGGACAAAACGTTTATAACCAGGTTAAAGAAATACTGGGATAACTTAAAATAATTCACTCATAAAAAAAGCCGGTCAAATATTGACTGGCTTTTTTTTATCTTTTAAATTCCATTGTTTTTATTCCAAACACAAAATCACTGGCAACAATACCAAATCATTAGTTTCAATACTCGAAATAAAAAGATTACTCACTATCACCAGGTACCCGAAGCACTGACTTTAAGGCAGGTTTTGGTGTCTTATCCCGATTGTAAAGCAGTGGATAATTGGTTCGTCGAGGTATGGGATAACCATTTTTCCACGACATACCATCGTGTAAGCCCCATAAAGTAACGCGGTCAACCTTATCGCGTTTATCGTAAAAAATGCCAAACAATTCAGCATACCGATCGGCCAGTTGTTGTTCAACTTCAACAGGAAGCCCATTGGGATACGGATCGAAAAACTCTTTAAACTCTTCAAGTTGAAACTGTGAATCGCTCATTACTCGACCAATAATTTGGCCTTCTTTAGTTAGAGGCAAAACATCCACATCAAGTTCTGTAATCATTACTTTTACACCAAGCGCTGCAAAAGTATCAATGGCAGCTATTATGTATTCGTTTTTGGGGAAGTTAAGCCCCCAGTGCCCCTGGATGCCTACACCATCAATTCTGATTCCTTCTTTTTGCAACATACGCACCATACGGGCAATTCCATCGCGTTTCGTCGGACGCCAGGCATTAAAATCGTTGTAATACAATTCGGCATCCGGTGCATATTCCTGTGCGTATTTGAAGGCCAGTTTAACCATTTCATCACCATCGCCAACACCCTTAACCCAGGTTGTTGGTCTGTACGAACCATCGTTATCAATTACTTCATTCACAACATCCCAGGCATGAATTCGCCCCGCATAACGACCAGCAACAGCCTCAATATGACTACGCATTTGCTCAATCACTTCTCCAGATGTTTTTGGGGTGCCATCTTCGTTGTTGAAGAACCAATCGGGCGTTTGATTATGCCAAACAAGTGTATGGCCAATAATAAACATATCATTCGCTTCGGAAAAATCGACAAAAGCATCAGCCGACCTAAAATTATAAACCCCCGGCCTGGGGTTAACACGTTCAGCCTTTAATGCATTTTCCGAAGTTAAAGTATTAAATTGCTCTAATATAATTTGTTGCGAAACGCTATCCCAGCCTCCAACAATAGCTTCGTTAACCGAACACCCAACCGTAAAAGCATCTTTGTAAACATCTTTTAGCGAGCTTTCAAATTCATTTTTCGGTTCTGATGGTGAACATTGCATAAACAAAACAACGATACTTACATACAGAAAAATTGATTTCATAATTTAAGATTTAATTGAATAGTAAA
>JAFGGY010000137.1 GCA_016930365.1 Prolixibacteraceae bacterium
ATATAATCTTAGGGCTGTTGTTGGACTAGATATAATGCTATACAATAGGTGTCTTCTCGGTATTGAATATGGTCATGATATCACTTCATATGGTAATTTTGACAACGACAAATTTCGATATAAGTTTAATATGCTAACACTAAATTTTGGTTTTAATCTATCAAAAAAGGCTGTCAGGTAAAACCCAACAGCCTTTTTTGATATTTATTAGTTAATTATTTTAGAATAAGCTATATACTACGGTAACGCCCGACATAACCACCGATACCATGGTCATTAATTTAATGAGGATGTTAAGCGAAGGCCCCGAGGTGTCTTTGAACGGGTCGCCAACGGTATCGCCTACCACACCGGCTTTGTGTGCCTCGGAGTTTTTGCCGCCGAAGTTTCCTTTTTCGATGTATTTTTTGGCATTATCCCAGGCACCTCCGGCGTTGTTGAGCATTACAGCCAGAGTGAAGCCAGTAGTAAGAGCTCCCAATAATAGACCAATTACGCCAGCTACGCCAAACAGTAAACCAATAATAATTGGTACAGCAATAGCGATGAGCGATGGAATCATCATTTCGCGTTGTGCGCCTTTGGTCGAAATAGCCACACATCTGGCATAGTCGGGTTTCGATGTTCCCTCCAGGATACCTGGAATGTCTTTAAACTGGCGACGTACTTCGTCAACCATCGCGCCTGCAGCTCGTCCAACCGCTTTCATCGTCATTGCGCAAAATACAAAACACATCATTGCTCCAATAAATACGCCGGCAAGTAAGAGAGGGTTAAACATATTTAATTTGTAGAAATCAACAAAGTGGTCAATATTTGCTGCTGATAGACTTTCGGCACCGGTTGCAGCCAGAAATTTTTCTCCCAGTTCGGGTGCTTTGCCCAACCATAGCCTAACTTCTTCCATGTATGCTACCAAAAGTGCCATGGCTGTAAGGGCAGCCGAACCAATGGCAAATCCTTTGCCTGTAGCAGCTGTTGTATTGCCCAGCATATCCAGCGCATCGGTGCGTTCGCGTACTTCTTTGGGTAGATGGCTCATCTCGGCGTTACCACCGGCGTTGTCGGCAATTGGGCCAAAGGCATCGGTTGCTAAGGTGATTCCAAGTGTTGAAAGCATACCTACAGCAGCAAACCCAATTCCGTAAACACCTTGCGAGAAGTCGCTAAATCCACCGGCAAACCCGTAGGCTGCAATAATACCAGCTACAATGGTAACTACAGGTATCCATGTTGAATACATTCCAACGGCTATACCGTCAATAATAGTTGTTGCAGGCCCCTGTTGAGCGTTGCGGGCAATTCCCTGTGTGGGTTTGTATCCATCTGAAGTGAAATACTCTGTTCCTTGCCCTATAATTATACCTGCAAACAGGCCGGCAACAACAGAACCAAAGATTCCCCATGGTAACCATCCAAAATGTGCCATTATTGCAATGGCTATAAGTATGAGCAGTGAGCTTCCTCCTGTTCCAATCAAAAGCGAACGCAGCAAGGTTTTTGCTGTTGCCGATTCTTTAGTATGTACCATAAAGATTCCAATAATTGAAAACACAATTCCAATAGCGGCAACAATCATCGGTGCTAATATTGCCATATTGCTAAACTGTCCGTCTGTCATCGAAATAGCAGCACCCAGGGCCGCTGTTGCGAGTATCGAACCACAATACGATTCGTAGAGGTCGGCACCCATTCCGGCTACGTCGCCTACGTTATCGCCTACGTTATCGGCAATGGTGGCGGGATTGCGTGGGTCATCTTCCGGAATACCTGCTTCAACTTTGCCTACCAGGTCGGCACCAACATCAGCTGCTTTGGTGTAAATACCTCCGCCAACACGGGCAAAAAGTGCCTGAGTTGATGCACCCATTCCAAATGTAAGCATGGTGGTTGTAATGTGTACGTTTTTAATATGAAGCCATTCCTGGTTTTCAACAAAGGCCGCTGTCCATCCGACTCCATCGCCTGCTAAACCAACTTCGCGAGCTACCGACATGCCCATGCCAAAAATATTTCCATCGTAAATGGCGTTTAGTGCCCAGTACCAAATGGCAATATCGAGTAAGCCGAAGCCTACCACAACGAGCCCCATTACCGCTCCACTCCGAAAGGCTACTTTTAATCCTTTATTTAACGATTGTGAAGCCCCGTGTGCTGTACGTGCAGATGCCTGGGTGGCCGTTTTCATGCCCAGGTAACCACATAAACCCGAGAAAAAACCTCCGGTTAAAAATGCCAGGGGCACAAATGGATTAAGTACTTTAATAAAGGCCAAAAAGGTGAATAGTGCCAGTAGAATAATGAAAACAATGGTTACAACTTTGTACTGTCGCGAAAGGTAGGCCATAGCTCCTTCACGTACATGCTGTGCAATTTCTTTCATTGTGTCGTTGCCTTCAGAGTTTTTCATCATCGATTTGTAGAAAAACCAGGCAAAAACCAATGCAACGACCGATGCAAATGGGATTAAAAAAAAGTAGTTCATAATAGTTGATTTTTATATGGTTAATTGTTTTACGTTTTGCGTCAAAAATAAGTCCTGTGTATTCAATTTTAAAACAGAAAACCATGTTGTAAAACTATTGTGTTTTTATATGGTGTTTTTTTGTGTTAAAATGTTAGTTTTTTTGGTTTTCAAATTGTGTTTCAAAGATAGGAAAAATGACAAAAATCAATGTATGTGATTTGTTTTTATTGAGTGTAAAATATCAGGGTTACATGAAAATCAAGAAACAAGATGTAAATCAGCTTAAATTTTTTATCCGGCTTTATATTGTATTTTTGCAGATTCAATAAAAAAATGAACAGGGTGAAGAAAAAAGTTTTGTTTGTGTGTATGGGGAATATTTGTCGTTCGCCAGGCGGCGAGGCGGTATTTAAAAAAATGATAGAAAAAGCATCGCTTTCTGCTCAATACGAAATCGATTCAGCTGGTACTATTGCGGCTCATGCAGGCGAGCAAGCTGATCGAAGAATGCAGCGCCATGCCTCACAACGTGGCTATTTGCTCGATAGCATTTCGCGTAAAGTGCAGCCTGAAATCGATTTTCAGCATTTCGACTACATCATTGTGATGGACGACAGTAATTATGATGATTTAGTTCGTTTGGCGCGATCGGACGAGGAGGTGCAGAAAATATCGAAGATCACCGATTATTCGCAAAATTATTCTTATAC
Organism: Prolixibacteraceae bacterium; assembly: GCA_016930365.1. Classification (GTDB taxonomy): domain Bacteria; phylum Bacteroidota; class Bacteroidia; order Bacteroidales; family Prolixibacteraceae; genus Roseimarinus. Next base: position 3,178 of record JAFGGY010000137.1, read on the forward strand.
ATCTGTGCCCGACCCCTATTATGGAGGCGACGAAGGTTTTGAACTGGTGCTCGATTTGCTCGAAGATGCTTGTTGGGGTTTGCTTGAATTTATTGAAGGTAATAGCTTATGAGTAACAGCCTGAAAAAGATATTAAAAAGCACTGAAGCAATGGCCATTACGGCTTGTTTTTTATGGTCAACTCCTTTTGTGGGCATAAAAATCGGGTTACAGTATATGTCGCCCTTGCAATTTGCCGGTATCCGTTTTTTTCTGGCGGGTGTGCTTATTATGTTGTTTTTTGGGAAGTATAAAACCTACCTGCGTTGTGTCCGAAAGCATTTTCGCTATGTGTTGGGTATAGGCTTGCTTCAAACTACTTTTATGTACAGTTTATTCTATACCGGATTGAATATGGTTCCGGGGGCTGTTGGAGCAATGGTTATTGGTTCAGGGCCTTTGTTTGCAGCTATTGTGGCTCATTTTGCCATGCATAACGATAAAATGAATGTACGTACTACAACCGGTATAATGCTGGGGCTGGCCGGAATTATAATTATTAACCTTGGGCGGCAGGCAAGCGGCTTGGGTAATACGCTTGAAATTGTTGGGGTTTTATTGCTCATTTCGAACAACATGGTAAGTGGTATTGCCAATGTTATTGTGGTAAAAAATAAACGCGAAATACCCATGTTGGTGCTCAGTTCGGCTCAGTTGGGCATTGGTGGTTTTTTGCTTTTTTTGATTTCGATCCCGATCGAAGGTTTTCAGCTAAACCGGGCGTTTCCGACTGAATTCTGGATTTCGCTGGCATGGCTCAGTTTTTTATCAGCCGCTGCTTTTGCCTTATGGTTTACCTTGTTGAAGAGACCCGGGATGAAAATATCGTATCTGAATACCTGGAAATTTATTATCCCGGTGTTGGGAGCTGTTTTGAGCTGGCTTATGCTGCCCGACGAATCGCCCGATTCGTATGCTGTTGTGGGAATGGTTTTCGTTGCAGCAGCCATGCTGGTAATGAACCACGAAGCATTAAGCAAAATAATATTGCGAAGAAAGTAGGCCGCTATTTTCCAATAGTTTGTTGCTGGATTATAGGTTGTTACAAACAAAGTCTAATATCTCATATCTAACATCTAACGTACTTTTGATTTTAGCTCAAAATCATGAACTAAGGTGTCAATCGACTTGAAAATGGTGAGCTTTTTATTCCGATATTTTTTGAGTGTAACAACATGAGGCCCGCTTATGTATAAATGGGTGTTGTGTAAGCTGCTTACTATTTGGTCAATGTATCTCGTAATATCTTTATCGTTGCATGGACCAATAAATGTGGAAATAATGTATGATGCGTTAACCGTTTGGCAGGTTTGAATTACGTCGGCAGCAGGCACGGCTTGCCCCAGGTAAGTGCATGGGTAGCCGACTTTTTTGAGTAAAAAGTGATAATAAAGAATGCCTAGTTCGTGGTAATCCCACTCGGGCAGCGATAGTATGATATGTGGCTTCGATTCGTCTGCTTCAGGTAGTTGGTCAATTACCGAAAAGAGTTTTAACTTACACATATTCGAAAAAAAATGTTCGTGCCCTGGTGTTATTTTACCGTTCACCCACAAATTTCCTACAATTTTAAGGTAAGGGAATATAATATCTTCAAATGTATGTTCAATTCCATATTGTTTAATGTAATTTGTAAAAAGGGAGCTTAATGTATGTTGGTCGAAGCGAAGCGATGCGGTCATTAATTGCTCAATGGCGGTATTTTTCGATGTCCCCGAAGTGGTGTATTCGGCAGCTGTTTCGATAATTTCCTGTTCACTCATGGCCGCAATTTGCGAAATTTTCAATCCGGTTTTCTTTAGTAGAGCAACGTTAAGTAGTTTCATTAGCTGCTCTTCGTTGTAATAACGTGTATTGCCCTCCGAGCGAGTCGGTTTTAGCAAGCCGTATCGTTGTTCCCAAATTCGAATGGTGTGTGCTTTTATTTGCGACAATACCGCTAATTCGCCTATTGAATAGTGCTTCATCATTATTTTTTACGCCTAAACCTTCTCAGTATTTCGTTACTATTTTTTTAGTTGTCTAAAAAATGATATCTAACTTGTTACGAATATAGTCTCATGTCTAAAATCTAATGTACTAAACCTTCTGATATAACTCTTAATTTATTGTTTTTGTTTAAAAAACAACACACGCTAATTTAAACATTTTCATTTTATAATGATATTATTTTGGCTTATTCTGGTTAATGCCGCTCTATTTTGTATAATTTTACCCATACAAAAATTTCAAAAAAACGTTGATATGCATATTCATTTTATAGCGATAGGAGGCAGTGCCATGCACAACCTGGCCATCGCTCTTAAACAAAAAGGGGAGTTTGTAAGTGGTTCCGATGATGAGATTTTTGAGCCATCGCGTTCGCGTTTGATCGGTCATGGTTTGCTGCCTGAGCAATACGGCTGGTATCCCGAAAAAATAAGCAAGGATATCGATGCGGTAATTTTGGGAATGCATGCTCGCCCCGATAATCCCGAGTTACTAAAAGCACGCGAACTGGGCTTGAAAATCTACTCGTATCCCGAGTATTTGTACGAGCAAACCAAGTTGAAGAAACGGGTTGTTATTGGCGGGAGTCATGGCAAAACTACCCTTACTTCGATGGTAATGCATGTGTTAAAAGCCTGTGAAGTTGATTTCGACTATATGGTTGGAGCCAACATCGAAGGTTTCGATACGATGGTTCGTTTGTCGGATGATGCTGAAATTGCTGTTTTTGAAGGGGATGAGTATTTGTCGTCGCCTATCGACCCTCGACCGAAATTTCATCATTATCGTCCCGATATAGCTTTGCTTACCGGTATTGCCTGGGATCATATCAACGTTTTTCCAAGTTTTGAAAACTATGTAGAGCAGTTCGAACGTTTTGTGTCGCTGATTCAGCCTAAGGGCACCTTAATCTATTTTGAAGAGGATGAAAATTTGAAAAAGATTGCCGATACAGTAATGGGGAAAGTATTGGTTTTGCCTTATCGCACACCAGCATTCCGGGTTATTGATAACCAAAGCTATTTGAAATCTGATGTGGGCGAATTTAAGCTCGAAGTTTTTGGTCGTCATAACTTGCAAAACATCGAAGGGGCCAGGCTGGTATGCCGGGAGCTTGGAATACCCGATGCTCTTTTTTATACTAAAATTTCAAGCTTTAAAGGTTCGTCGCGCAGGCTCGAGAAAATTGCTGAGACATCAGATGCTGTTGTTTTTTACGATTTTGCACATTCACCATCGAAACTAAAAGCCACCACTGAAGCGGTAAAGGCACAGTACCCTGGTCGCGAACTGGTTGCTGTAATGGAGCTGCACACTTTTAGTAGTTTAAAAAAGGAATTCTTGCCTCAATATCATCTTTCGATGCAGGCAGCCGATAAAGCCTTTGTGTATTTTAACCCACAAACCATCGAGCACAAGCGGCTTGAGCCAATTACCGAAGCTCAGGTTGAAAAAGCATTTGGTGGTGGGGTTACTGTTTTTACCAATGCCGATGGGTTATTTGAGGAATTAAGCAAATTCAAATGGTCAAATGCCAATCTTTTAATTATGACCTCCGGAAATTTCTCGGGCAAAGATGTAAAAACCTTTGGGCAGAATCTGCTTGGAAAAAAGTAAAAAAGGTTGTGCTTTCAGTCAATAGTTCGTTGTGATTCTCTATGTCATTGACAATGAGATGTTTGTGTCTTGCTGGTCTAATCGCCAAGGTGATGACATTTAACTTATTATAAACAAAGTCTCATATCTCACGTCTTTTATCTAACGCACTATTGTATGAGTTATGCAACATTGATTTATAATCCCGCTAAGCCACTAAGTCCACCAAGGAAAAGGCTTTTAGTTTTTGTGGTCTAATTTTTCAACATTTGGAACAATAGTTCGTTGTTTTTTAATTCGCTGTCAACTAACTGTTTGCATTTTGCAAACTCGATTATCTAAATAACTAAAAATTAATTTATTGCAGACAAAGTCTCATATCTCATCGTCTCATCGTCTCACCGTCTCACCATCTCACCATCTCACCATCTCACCGTCTCACCATCTCACCGTCTCAATTCTCACCGTCTCACATCTCACTCACAAACGTTAGATTTTTGAATATGCCGCATAGCGGCTGGGGTACTAAAATCTCACGATCTATTGTTTTCTCATCGTTTTATCAAATCGAATGCAACTCTTGTGGCTTGTTTCAATATTTCTTCTTCGCCCGGTACATGGCGGTTCTCCATTAAAATTTTACCGTCGCAAATTAGGGTGTCAACACAATTTCCATTGGCCGAATATACTAAATTTGATATAAGGTTGAAGTTTGGAGTCATTTCTGGTAAGTTCAGGTCAATTAAGGAGATGTCGGCCAGGTAAGTTTCTTCAATTTTGCCGGTTTTGAAGCCGGTGAGCTCTTGGGCGGGTTCGCAGGCTGTTTTAAAGGTTTCTTCGGCATTCCAGATGGTGGGGTTGTTCCATGCTGCTTTTCCGTTGAGCGAAGCCAGTTTCATGGTTTCGTACATATCGAGATTGTTGCCCGAACACGTGCCGTCGGTACCCAGTGCAACGGTAACACCGGCGTTTTTTAAATCCTTGTATCTAAAATTATTACCCGAAGAAAGTTTCAGATTTGATGCGGGATTGTGAACAACCTGGCATCCGTTATCGGCCAGCATTTTTATTTCTGTATCGTTTAAATATATACAGTGTGCAAGGCTTATGTTGCTGTTTAGCAATCCAATGCTTTCGAGGTATTCAACAGGGCGCAAGCCTGTTTTTTTTATTGAGTCTTTAACTTCGCCCGGTGTTTCCGACAGGTGGGTGTGGATTTTTAGACCGTTATCGGCAGCAAAATCTTTAATCCACATTAGTAATTTTTTCGAAACCGTATAAATGGCATGTGGCCCCATGGCAAAGTGGATGCGGTCTGAATATTGGTGCATCGACTCGAAGTATTGCTTTACTTCTTTTTTGTATGTTTCGGCCTTTGTATGTAACTCAAAATCAAAACCGGCATAAGTAAGCATGGCACGAATGCCCATTTCGTCAACAGCGCGAGCTGTCCCGGCAAAAAAGTGGTACATGTCAACCATGTTGGTGGTTCCGGTTTTGATCATTTCAAGACATGCGAGTTTTGCTCCCCAGTAAACATCATCTTCGGTTAATTTTTGTTCAAGAGGCCATATTTTTTCCTCAAGCCAGGGCATTAGTGGCATGTCGTCGGCATAACCGCGCATCAGCGTCATAGCTGCGTGAGTGTGGCCATTTGTTAAACCGGGTACCGCAGCTTTATGCCTGCCATCAATAATCTTGTCAGCTTGTAACGAAATCGTATCATCAATTTTTTTAATATGCTGCCCTTCAATTAGGATATCTTTTATTTGATTGTTTAGTTGAATATTTTTTATCAGTATGCTCATCTTATAATATATTTTGAAGTTCAAATATCGTTTATTCTTTGAATAGTTCATTGTTGTTGAAAAAAAATTGCACATTTTAAACCGAAAAAATTGATTGTTGCCAGTCGTAATGAGTCTTTTTGGGAGGGCATTTATTGGATGCATACTATATGGTAAGTAGTTCGTTAATTTTTTAAGTTGTTGATAATAAGTTGTTTGTGTTTTAATGGTAAGTTTGATTAATCGCCTAACATTTAGCTTAATGCTGATGGTGTCTATTGTCTCATATGCTTTTATCGAACTCGCGAACGTTAAAACCATGAATAATGCCGCACAGAGGCTGGGGTTATAAAATCGAACGATCTGCTGAATGGTGAGCTCATCTAAAATCAATGAGAACCTTCATTGATCCCCTTCTTTTTGCATGTTCAAAAGCCGAAAGTGCATTTTCTGCTGGATATACAGCCTCAATGAATTCGGACAGGGGGTTTGGGTTTTGCTCGATATAATTCAGTGCTGGTTTAAATAATCCACACCTTGAGCCAATAACTGAAATTTCATTCACCACAACAGGTGTTAAATCTATTTTTTGATTTGCGGCAATGGTGCTTTTTAGTATCAAAGTACCTCTTGGTTTTGTGTGTTTTAACGAAAATTCAAAACCACTCATGCTGCCGGTTACTTCAACAACAACATCAAACAGCTTATCGGGCATTTGATTTAAAAGCACTGTTTTTGAACCGTTTTTTAAGGCAATATCAAGCTTTTCTTTGTGTTTGCCCACATGCGTTATTTTAGCACTGGTTGTTGAAAGTGCATGGTTGATTAAAAGTCCGAGTTTCCCGTCGCCTACAATAAGTACTTCGTGTTTTTTGGTAATGTTTATTTGTTCCAGTATTTCAAAACCCGCAGCAAGTGGCTCGGTAAGTGTTGCAATTTCATCGGTTATTTTTTGTGGAACTTCCAGTAAATTGTTAATTGGAAGCGTGATATATTCTGCAAAGCAACCATTGCGTTCCGAAATTCCCAGCGTAGTCCGGTTCGGGCAGTGCCGCCCCAGGTTTTTGATGCAATATTCACAATTATCGTTGCCACAGGCACAGTTAATATCTCCTACAACCCGTTTGCCAATCCAGCTTTTGTCTGCATTATTTACATTTTCAACAATGCCCACAAACTCATGCCCGGGTATGCCCTGGAAATTCATATACCCTTTGGTAATTTCTATGTCGGTGTTGCATATACCGACCATCAAAATCTTTATCAATGCTTCGTCTTTTGGAGGTTCAGGTATCGGCATGTTAGTAACGAATGTTAATTTGCCATTGAAAATAAGTGCTTTCATCGTATAAATTTAGTTGTGAGAACTTATGCGAATGTTACGTTTGTCACATTTTTCCTCCTCTAAATTATTTATTTTTGGCCACCAATCAATTATAAATTACACGTTTTTATTAACCCATTTGATATGAATAAATTAACAACTGTTTTTATGAGTATGGTTTTACTACCGGCCTTGTTTTCGTGCCAGCAAAACGAAAAATCGAAGGCCATCGATTTGAGTAATCTCGATACGTCGGTACGTGCGGCCGACGATTTCGATCAGTTTGCTAACGGGGGCTGGAAAGTTAATAACCCAATGCCCGATGATAAAAGTCGATATGGTACTTTCGATAAACTGCGCGACGAGGCCGAAAAGCAACTTCAAACTTTGTTTGATGAAGTTACCGCCGAAGAGCATGAGCCCGGTTCGGTAGGTCAACAAATTGCCAATTTTTACAATACAGGCATGGATACTGCAACGATTGAAGCTCAAGGCCCAGAACCCCTGATGTCTTATCTGCGCGAAATTGAAGCTCTTAGCTCGGTGGCAGATGTTCAGCGTTTGGTGGTTGAGTACCATAAAGAAGGCAATGGGGTGCTGTTTTCGTTTTTCGGTTCGGCCGACAAGCAAAACAGCGACCAGGTGATTTCTCAATTATACCAGGGAGGTTTGGGAATGAGCGATCGCGACTATTATTTGC
>JAFGGY010000138.1 GCA_016930365.1 Prolixibacteraceae bacterium
CAGGATTCGAACCTGGGACCCCCTGGTCCCAAACCAGGTACACTACCGGACTGTGCTATACCCCGAATAAATTCTTCAATCTTTTTGCCGGTTAACGTTGACCGTTGTGGGCTTTTAAATGAAACCCTCCCGATAAATCGGGATACACTACCGGACTGTGCTATACCCCTAAAATTATTTTCAATATTTTCAACACCACCTTTGCTAATGCATTGATGGTTGGTGGCGGAGAGAGGGGGATTCGAACCCCCGGTACAGTATTACCCGTACGCCGGTTTAGCAAACCGGTGGTTTCAGCCACTCACCCATCTCTCCGGGTTATGAATTGCTAAATGATTTTTATTACAAAATAGCTTGAACGTTCTTGTCTTGATGGCTTATAGTGCCCGGCAAATGTGCGTGCAAATATAAATGCTTTCCACACTTTTGCAAAATAAAAAATGAAAAAAAGTGGATTTTTTACCCATGGTGGGATAATGAACAGTAAAACAGTGTGTTATGTCTTGTTTGTGTATTTCTGTATTTTTGAATCAAAAAGTAAAAAGAATGTTTCAATCCTAACCTTTTGAACCTGTAAGTATTAAGCTTTGAAGAATGATAAAAAACGCTGAAAGCCTTGAAAAAACTTGCATATCTTAAATGTGAGGTGTAAATTTGAATTGTAAATAACGACGTTCTAAATACAAAATCATAAAGATTTAACCGCATTATTTCCTGTTCTTGGTAAACTCAACACTATAAATAGAACCGAGCAAGCTTTTGGATGTAATGACAGGCCTTGTAGTCCCGATGTACATCGGGATGAGCAGCACTGCTGCCGGTGGAAGTCAAAGCATACAGGCACTCAAATCCTGTTAACCGGGGTTTTACGCAATCAGGATAATGCGGTTTTTTATTTATTCCTTTTTATTTTCTCCTTTCGTTTTATTGTTATTTTTAGGCCTTACAATAGTGTTACAATAATCTAACAAATTGATTATGCCAGCTTCAACCAAAAAAAACTCTGTATGTATATTCATTGTGTCAGGAGGGCGTTGCCTTGCTGCTCATACCATGGTGCGTTCACTTTTAGTGCAGTATCCCGACAACAAAATATCGGTTAGAGTTTTTCCGGGATTTTCGCAAAGTGAAGAGATAGATGATTTGATTGGTAAGGCCAAAGAATCGAATTCAATTATTGTACACACTTTGGTGCGACGGGAGTTGCGTGAGAAATTAATTTCGGAATGTGCGAAAAACTCCATACGTCAGATTGATTATATGGGCTCACTGGCCAATTTCATTGAAGACGAGGTTGGCTTAAAATCGATTAACAAACCGGGTTTATTTCGCCAGGTAAATGCGCCTTACTACGAGCGAATTGAAGCAATGGAGTTTACCATGAATCATGATGATGGTATGAACCCGGAGCGACTCAAAGATGCCGATATTGTGTTAACCGGTGTATCGCGTGCGGGTAAAACCCCACTTAGCGTGTACATGTCGATGTTTGGATGGAAGGTAGCTAACGTACCTTTAGTTTTGGGGATTGAACCGCCGGAGCAGCTTTTCGAAATTGATGCTCAAAGAGTTTTTGGCTTGAGAATATCGACCACTTATCTTATTCCGCAGCGTGCTAAGCGAATTATTGGCTTAAACCGCGACGAGAGTAGTAGTTCTTACACCGATAAACGTATGGTTAATAAAGAGGTGGCGTTTGCCAATTCGATATTCGAAAAGGGTGGTTTTTCTATTGTAAATGTAACCAATAAACCCATCGAGTCGAGTGCGAACGAAATAACAGCGCTTATTACCGACCGCTTTGGATTTAAAAAGCAAAAGAAAAATATGATTGATTATTAATCGTATTTATTTGATGGGCACTTGACGTTCAAATTCCATTTCGAGCGACATGAAGGTTTCGGTACGGGCAATGCCGTCTATTTTTTGAAATTGCTCATCAATAATGCGTTTGAAGTGTTTGTTGGTTTTTGTAATAATTTTTACAAAAATAGCGTATTTGCCTGTAGTATAGTGGCATTCAATAATTTCGGGTATTTTTTTCAATTCTTCAACTACATGTTTGTGATAGCTGGCTTTTTCGAGATAAATTCCCATGAAAGCACAAGTGTTGTAACCCATTTTTTCGGCGCTTACAACAAACTCGGAGCCAATTACGACACCAATGTTGAGCAAGCGTTGTACACGCTGATGAATGGCAGCACCCGACACACCGCACTCACGCGCTACTTCTAAAAATGGAATTCGGGCATTTTTTGTGATGAGCTTTAAAATTTTTTGGTCGAGCTCGTCTATGCTTTTATATTGTTCTTCAATGGGTTCGTTCATAACTGAAAGATGCTAATGTGTTTAAAAATTGTAAGCTAAATGTACAAAAAAACTTCAAACAATAAATAATTCTCAATAATTTGTTACTTTGTCCGAAAAATTAGTCAATGGAATACTCATTAAACAGCCGAAACGGAAACTACCGAAAAATTGAGAAATACGATGCTGAAACTACCGATCAGTTATCCAATCATTACAAGTCGATTATTACTCTGCTGGGAGAAGATGTTAACCGGGAAGGTCTTGTCAAAACGCCTTTGCGAGTGGCCAAAGCCATGCAATTTTTGCTTCAGGGTTATGAAATGAATCCCGAAGAAATATTAAAATCGGCCATGTTCAACGAAGATTACCGGCAAATGGTTGTGGTTAAAGAGATTGAACTTTTTTCGATGTGCGAGCATCACATGCTTCCTTTTATTGGAAAAGCTCATGTGGCTTACATCCCAAATGGCCGTATTACCGGGCTGAGTAAGATTGCCCGTGTTGTTGAAGCTTTTTCGCGTAGGTTACAGGTGCAAGAACGCTTAACGACTCAAATTAAGGATTGTATTCAGGATACACTTCAGCCACTGGGCGTTGCGGTTGTGATTGAGGCTCAGCATTTGTGTATGCAGATGCGGGGGGTGCAAAAGCAACATTCGGTAACAACTACTTCCGATTTTACCGGGGCATTTAACCGGGTAGCTACCCGCGAAGAGTTTCTGAAAATTATTGGAAGCACGCTTCATTAACGAGCCTTCGTCAAAAAAATAAACTCAATGTTCGAACATTCGCGCATTAATGCCCAAAACGTGCGTTTTTTGTTAAACTGTTCAGCCAATAGCATAAAAATTCTACTTTTGCCCTTCTGAAAAAAAACAATACGATTATGAACGCATATGTTTTCCCGGGCCAGGGTGCCCAATACCCGGGTATGGGTAAAGATCTTTACGAGAACTCGAATATTGCTCGTGAACTGTTCGATAAAGCCAATAAAATTCTTGGTTTCAATATCACTCAAATCATGTTCGAAGGTACAGCCGACGAGCTTAAGCAAACCAATGTTACGCAGCCGGCTATCTTTTTGCATTCGGTTATACTTTCAAAAGTACTGGGTGATAAATTCCAGCCTCAAATGACTGCCGGTCATTCCCTGGGTGAATTTTCGGCATTGGTAGCTGCCGGAGCTTTGTCGTTCGACGATGGATTGAAACTTGTAGCACAACGTGCGGCAGCCATGCAGAAAGCTTGTGAAGCCGAAGCATCGACAATGGCTGCCATTGTTGGCCTCGACGATGAAGTGGTTGAGCAGGTTTGTAACGAAGTCGATGGCATTGTAGTAGCTGCAAATTATAATTGCCCCGGACAACTGGTGATTTCGGGCGCAGTTGAGGCAGTGAATAAAGCTTGCGAAACACTGATGGCGAAAGGTGCAAAGCGCGCGCTGGTACTTCCGGTTGGTGGCGCTTTTCATTCGCCCTTGATGGAGCCCGCACGCGAAGAGCTGGCTGCCGCTATTGAAGCAACCCACATTCAGAAGCCGATTTGCCCTGTATATCAAAACGTTGATGCACAAGCGCATGTCGATCCTGTCGAGATAAAAGCAAATCTTATAGCACAATTAACCGGTCCGGTTCGTTGGACTCAAACGGTAAAGAATATGATTGCCGATGGAGCTGATTCATTTACCGAACTGGGACCCGGTAAAGTTCTCCAGGGATTGGTAATGAAGGTGAATAAAGATGTTGAGCGAAATGGCTTCGATAAATTGCCGGAATAGAACTATACGATGATCATTAAAAAATGAAAACTGTCTTGTTTATATGTATGAACAAGACAGTTTTTTATTTGCCTGATTTTTATTTTTCCATGATTGTTTAACTTTTTTGTATTATTGTAAGTGCGTTTAAAAATGTAAACTCTTATTTCATTTTATGAATAATAACAACATTGAGAATAGGTATAACGAGGAAACCAAGCAAATTTTAGATCTTTTATACCAGAAAGCTCCTGATAATATGAAACTATCTGATGGGAGTATGGATGAGATCCCTGCCAGTGGTAATCTGGGTTTAATTAGTTTGGGTTTTGAGGGTTTGTTGGCCGTTAGAAAAAAACGTGAAAAATATTTCGGTTGTAAAATTGTATTCCCAATTCTTGATTATAAAAAAGAACGAACAAAGGTTAAGAGTTTATCAAAACTCCGGTTTGATGTGAAGCATGTTGATAGAAAGTAGTTGCAAAAAAGAATTTTTTCGAATGGATAAACCAAAAGTACTCTTGATTGGTTGGGATGCTGCCGATTGGAAGATTATAAAAAAGCTGGTTGACAGGGGCGAGATGCCCAACATGAAAATGATGATTGAAGAAGGAACAATGGGTAATTTATCTACCCTTACGCCAGCTTTATCACCAATGCTATGGACCAGTATTGCAACCGGAATGTATGCCGATAAACATGGTATTCATGGGTTCTCAGAACCTTCGGCAGACAATTCGTATATACAGCCAATATCTGTAGCATCAAGAAAAGTTAAAGCTATTTGGAACATCTTAAACCAAAATGAATACAAATCGCATGTGATAAACTGGTGGCCATCGCATCCAGCTGAACCAATTAAAGGTATTTATGTTTCCAACTTGTTTCCTAAGGTGAAAGATATAAATAATTATGATGAAAATGTTCCTGCAAATTGCATTCATCCGAACGAACTACACGAACTAGTTGCGCATTTAAGGATGCATCCGTTAGAATTAGATTTAGCCAGTATTGTTCCATTTATTCCTAAAGCTAAAAATGTCGGGCTTAATTTGAATAAAAAGGTGCTTAATCTTATGAAATCGGTAGCAGAGGCTGCCTCTGTTCAAAATGCAGCAACATTCGCAATCCAAAACGAAGAATGGGATTTTACTGCTGTCTATTGGGATACAATTGATCATATTTGTCACTCTTTTATGTCTTATTATCCTCCAAAATTAGATTCTGTAAAGCAGACAGATTTTGAATTATATAATGAGGTTGTTGATGGAATATATCGGTTAATGGATTTGATGTTGGGTCGCTTAATGCAGTTGGCAGGAGATAATGCAACTGTTATTATTGTATCTGATCATGGATTTCATTCCGATCATTTGAGGCCGCTTCACATACCCAACGAACCTGCCGGGCCAATTTATCAGCATCGACAGCTTGGTGTATTTTGTGCAAAAGGACCGAATATTAAAAAAGATCATGTAATTTATGGAGCATCGTTAATTGATGTTGCTCCAACCATTTTGTCAATTTTTAATTTGCCATTAGGCGACGATATGGATGGCAAACCTCTAACTGGTATCTTCGAACAGCCGAATACTCCCCGTTACATAAAATCATGGGATTTAGTTAAAGGTGATGATGGAACAATCCCCGATTACTTAAAAACGAATGATTCTGAATATGCTCATGAGGCTATTAAACAGCTAGTTGATTTAGGTTACATTGAAAATCCGGAAAGTAATTTGCAAAAGGCCATCGAAAATACAATTGAGGAATTAAGATATAATCTTGCATTGGTATATCACTCGACCAACAGAAAATCTATGGCTGAGCCATTGCTGAAACAATTGTATGATAAGTATCCATACAAAGGACGATTTGTTTTTAGGTTAATTGATAGTTATATTCAAAAAAGAGATTTTGAAAAAGCACATGATGTTCTAAATACTTTTCAGAAGAGTGCGAAAGAAAAGATATTGACAGATGAGCAAATTAAAACGATTCAACACAAAAAGACACCGATAATATTGACCCCCGCTGAAAAAGAAAACTGGAAGAGAGATAATATTACGACACCAATTAGGGAGTCGAAACAAGCTTTGTACGATTTAAAACAGTCATGCATTGTTGAGGCTAATTTGTTGATTTATGAAGGAAAGCCTAAAAAAGCCATTTCTGTATTGGATGGTATCAGTACTGGTGTAGTGAAAAATCATAACTATTACTATCAAATGGCATCTGCTTATGCGAAGCTGGGTAAATGGCGGGAGAGTGCTCCTTTGTTTCAAAAAGTTATTGATTCAGACCCGGAGAACAGTCTGGCGTTAACCGGATTAGGGTATGCATATTATGCGGACGGAAATTATAATGATGCGCTTGAACTTACTTTAAGCGCAATAGAAATTAATTTTTATAATTCGCTCTCGCATTTTAATCTGGGACAAATATTTGAAGCCCTTAAAGAATATCAAAATGCGGCTCACGCATACGAAGCATCTTTGAAAATTGCCCCCGGAAATGGGCAGGCACGAAATAAGGTTATATCGCTTTATGTTAATCACTTAAATGAAACTGAAAGGGCACAATTACATAAAGAAATGCTTAGGTCGGCTGATGGCAATACTGAAGTAGGCGAAGGTTTGTTTAATATTAAAGATTTTACGATAAAACAAAAATCGGTTACCAGTAATAAAACAGATATTATTGTTGTAAGTGGTTTGCCAAGATCGGGTACATCAATGGTAATGCAAATGCTTCATGCTGCCGGAGTTCCGGTTTTTGCAGATAATGAACGACAAGCTGATAAAAGTAATCCAAAAGGGTTTTTTGAACACCAAAAAACGCGGCAGTTATTGAGAAATAGCAAATGGCTAAACGAAGCTACAGGCAAGGCAATAAAAATTGTAATTCCTTTGTTGTTTAATTTACCTGCGAATTTCAACTATAAAATTATTATTGTTTTAAGAGACTTACACGAAGTAATTGACTCGCAACAAAAAATGCTTGCCCGGGGTGGAAAAACCACTAATGCATATCCAGCAGGATTAGAGATGACATATGCAAAATACATGGATAAATTATCCCACTGGATTGATAAAAACCACAATTGCGAGGTGTTGTTGTTAAAGCATCGCGATATAATAAATAACCCAGAATCAGAAGCAAAGAAAATAATCAGTTTTTTACAATTAGAAACATCGAGTAAAAAAATTGCGCAAGTAATTGAAAAAAAATTATATCGGTCAAAAATGATTTAAAGGTTTTTTATATATTTACAAGGTTTTATTAAATAAATCCTCTTATGAAAAATATTTCAAAACGTGCTACTCGTTATATAGCTGCTGCAGGAGCGTTTGTCGCAGGTGGGCACATGGCAGAAGCCTCTGTTAATCAGGGTGTCGTTATCGGTGATAAATTTTTGGATCAGCATCTTGACTTAGCGGTTATTGATTTGGATGACAACTCGAGTCCTGATTTTGTAATGTATATGTTTAAGAGTTCTTATTCATATTATTCCTATAGCTATATTTATGCCGGTGTTATATTGTATGGAATGTCGTCTGGTGCTTATGTTGGGTTAGACTCCGGCTCATGGTATTGGGCCAAAAATTATGGTAATGGAGATGTAATCGGGCCTTTAACAAGACCGAATTATGCTGCAGCTGTAATGGGTAATAACTTTTATTGGTCATCTTCTTTTGCTGGTTCAGACGCTGTTCAAAATAATCCGGGTTTTGGTAATATTGGTGTAAGTATTATTAAAGGTGGCAATACACATTATGGTTTTATTCAACTATATACCGATCAGGTAAATTATACTGTTGAGTTGTTTAATGCATTTTATGAATCAACGCCCGACGAGCCTATTGTTTCCAAATCTGCCGATACCGTTCCATTACTTCCATTGGCATCTGGTTTAGGAATTGGCATAATTGGATTGTTTGGTTTATTGAAAAAGAGAAAGCAGCTATATATTTAAAAAAAACAGACAAATGAAAAATATATTCTTAATCTCAGTTTTGTTGCTATCGGTTAGCATTTTGTTCGGGCAAGAAAAAAATACAGCTAACAATTTGGATAACATACTAAAACAATTGTCACTTACCAGTGAGCAAAAGGAACAGATAGACTTAATAAAGGGAAAATACGAAGGAAATAAAAAAGCACTTCATACATCTACTCCTTCCACTTTAGACAATAAAGAAGAAATTCAAGCAAAGTTCAAAGAAAACAGGGAGATACAACGCAAAAAAATGGTTGAAATCCGAAGTTTATTGACCAAAGAACAAAAAGTTAAAATGAGAAAACTTAGAGGGGCTAAGAAAATTAAAAAAGAATAATATATCGTATAACCCGGTTGTTTTGCAACCGGTTTTTTTATTCCTTTTCGAGTACCTCCACTACATCAAACAGCTCGTTGTTGATTATTGCATCGAATTCAGTTTTCGATGGGTTAATTAAGTAGTGTTCTTTTTCAACATCGAGGGTGTCAATTTCTACAAAGCGCGAGAGAATGTTAATCGACCGTTCGTCGGCATTTAGCATGTAAACAGCTAGTTTGTTGTCGTAAAAACCACCCATATACACCGAATAATAAAGCGAATCTTTGAAACTGGCGAAATACATGTTTTGGTAGAATCTTACATTTACTTCGCCTGTGCCTGCATCATTTTTGGTTAGTTTGTAGTTTTCATCAAAAACACTGATACTGTCGCTTGTTATAACGATTTGAAGTGTGCTGTCGGTGTATGTGCCTTGAATTGATTCAGGAAAGGTTTTAAGTTTTACACCCCGTTGTGGACTGGGTTCAGTAAAATAAACCTGTCCGCATGCGCTCGATAATATTAAAACAATAATCAGGTAGGTTAAATTTTTCATTTTCGATTTTCCTTTTGTTAATAATGGTTCGTTGCTATTTTTTAAGTTGCTGATAGTGAGTTGCTTGTGTTTTGTTGTTTTGATTGTATAAGTTACTAATATTTAGTTTGTTACGAACAAAGTCTCATATCTAATGTCTAAAATCTAATGTGCTATTTGTTGAGTGATTAAAATTTTTCGTTCGCGACCATCCATCCGTATTTCAAGTGGTTTTTGAAAACGGAGATGTTTAATGAAACCGGTATGCTCAACTACGGCAACGTTTTTTAGTAAATCGGTGTTTACAAACGATTCGGGTGAGTCGTAAGGTACCGAGTAGTAGCCCACATTCATTGAGGTTACATTGTGAAAAAAGTGTGACCCCAGCGATGCGTCGAGTGGAAAATCTTCGAGCCCCATTTCAACAATTACTTTGGCTTTCGATATTTGCGACCATACAACCGGTGTTCCGGTATACGGATCGCGCGAGCCCCATCGCCCGGGGCCGATTAGTATGTATTCGGTATTGTTTTCGGCCATTTTTTCGTTAAGCGCACCCAGTTCGCGGGCTATTTCTCGTGTTCGTGTTCGGTCGAATGAAGTGATATCGACATAAATTACATCGCGTATGTTGTGGTTAATTCCGTTTCCCATGCCCTGTGTTGCATACATAAGCGTTCCCGCTTTGTCGGCAGCGCCTATGTCAACCGTTACCATTTCTTCTTTGCGTATAAGTGGTTTTATTTGAAGCAGATAAAGTGTAGGAAGTCCGTTATCGTCTGTTTTTTCCAAATCGACGGAATATTCCAGCTCTACCGGCACTCCCATGGCTTCTTTGAATAGGTTAAGCAACAAATGCAGGCTGTCGGCAAGTGGGAAATAGTTATGCTTAAGTATATTGGCAAAATCGACAATTTTTACGCCCCGGGCATTGGTGCCGGGTATCAACAGGTCGTTTTCGAGATTGTAGGTCGAGGCACAGTAGGTGAGGGCACCGTCTTTGTCGGCTTCCTTAACCGAATATTTCATAATAGTGGCCATTTCGCCATCTTTGTCGAGGTCAAAGTCGGTTTTTGTCATATCAATGGCGTAAAATTCTTTTTGCGAATCGCGCATCTGGTCGCTTACCGAAGCAGGGTTTATTTTGGGAAACCTGGGGCAAAAGCGATACGATTTTTCACCGCCTACAACGTACATGCCCAGTCCTACTCCGGCAACGGCAAAGCCATCGGCGGGTTTCATATACGAAACCGGATAGTAGTTATACGATTGTGCTATGCCGCTAACATGTGGGTAGTATTTTCCATTTCGCTCGTGACCAATAAGTTCCTGGATAATGACGGCCATTTTTTCTTCTTCAATTTTGTAGTTTACTGCGTTGAAATAAGAGCGGGCTGTTTGGGCAAAAGTTGAAGCATAAACGAGCTTAATGGCCTCGCGTAGTTGTCGTTGGCGCACATTTATATCGGGGTGATTGTTGGGCAATAAGTAAGTGTTATAAACGCCGGCAAAGGGCTGTAGCAGCGAGTCTTCGAATAGCCCCGACGAACGAACGGCAAGCGGCCTTTTAATGTTTACAAGGTAGAGGAAAAGTTTTTCGTTGAGCGCTTCGCTGATTTTTCCGTTTAGGAAAAGCTCGTTTATGTTATCGTAGTTGTGTTGAACGATAATCTTATTGTACAGGTCGTTGGCTTCGACAAACGAGTCGAACTCGAGGGCGCCAATGATGGCTGTGGCCGGGATGCGAATATTTACATTGGGTATTATTTTTTTAAAATCAATGTTTTCGATAAAATTTGAGATGAAAGCCAGTCCACGACCTTTGCCTCCAAGCGAGCCTTTCGACAGACGGATAATGTATCGGTTGTCTTTTACCAGTACCGGGTCGAAATTAACAATGCGGCCTCTGAGTTGTTGCATTTTTACTTTTTTGAACACTTTCAGAATGAAGTCGCGTACGTCTTTTTTTTGTTCAAACTCGTCGGCTTGTTTTACTTTTAGCAGTTCGGCCATGTTTATTTCGCCACGTGCCATCAGCCATTTCGAAAACTCGTTTCGCGAGGCATGGTGCAAAATCGACTCGATGGGGACTTTCTTCATCAGTTCCTGAAACTCGTGCAGCGAATGAGCATCGGCTACTTTTCGGTCGTCGGGCATCAGGAACTCGAAATTTCCAAAGCCCAGTCGTTTGTATATGAATTTTTGAATGTCTTTTGATAGGCTGTCAGAATTTTTATTGATGAAGTCTGCCCCGATTTCCTTCGCTTTTTTCTCGTTTTCGATGTTGTGCGATTGCAGCAACAGCGGCACTTTAAATTGTATGGTTGCATTTACGTAATTTAATAGTTTAATGCCGGCTTCGTTGTCGTCGTGTCCGTTTTTCGAAAACGATACATCGCTGATTACACATAAGAGGTTGTCTATGTAGCGGTCGATAATGCTGATGGCATTTTCGTAATTGCTTACCAGAAGTATTTTAGGCCGGGCGCGCATTTTCAGAATCATGTGCAGCTCGTCGGTCGAATCGTCGGATACCAGGTTTTGAGTTTGCAGCATTACATTGGTGTATAGTAGGGGCAGGTAGCGCGAGTAGTATTTAACCGAATCTTCAATCAGAAGAATGATGCGCACATTACCTACTGCGACATCGCGGGCAACATTTTTTTTATCTTCAATATATTTAATCATTGCCAGGAAAATACTGGTGTTGCCGTTCCATACAAATACCCGGTCGATGTAATGCAGCGATTCCGAAGTTTGGGTAAAGTAGGCGAGGTCGTAGTTGTTGTTAACCAGCAATAAAATTGGAACACGGGGCTTCGATTCGTTTATCTTTTTAGCCGTGTTAACCGGAGTTTCTCTGTCGATACCGGCCATTATAATTACCATGTCGAAATGACGTACGGCCAACGCTTCAATGGCTTCTTGTCCGGTATTAACGCTGGTGAAACGTGGAGCTGAATATAGATTAAGCTGAAGGTATTCGCCAAATATCTTATCCGAGAATTGCCCCTCACGTACAATCGAATAGGCATCGTATTTTGTGGCTACCAATAAGATTTCCTTTACCTTGGTAGGCATAAGTTCCTGAAAAATATCGCGGTCGTTTTTTCGTTTTTCGTACACCGACGAAAGATTAATGCTGTCAATATCAACCATAGTAATTATTTGAAGTATTGCCCCTAAATTACTAAAATTGATTCAGGATTGACCTGATATTTTGCAAGAATAATAAGCGAATTGCAGCTGCTTGATGTTTAGTTGCTTCCCAGTACCATGAACAACACTCCGGCTAAAATTCCAACTAAGAAGATGCTTTTTCGGCGAATGTTGTTTTCGTGTAAAAAGATTGCTCCAAACAGAAAAGAAACAATTACACCGCTTCGGCGTATGCCCGAAAGTATCGATATAAGTGCATCGGGATAGCTGAGCGCGTAAAAGTAGAAGAAGTCGGTTAGTACCAGGAATATTCCAATTAGCGGAATGCTCCATCGCCATTTGAAAGGGCTTGTTTTTTTACGATTGGGAAACCAAAGAGACAAAAAGATAACCACCATGAGCAATAACTGGTAAATGCCCGACCAGGCTTGTACAATAAGACGGTTGGTGCTGCTTACAATATATTTATCGTACAGTCCGCTGGCTGAACCCAAAAGGGTGGCAAGTATAATGAGTAAAACCCATTTGTTGCTTCTGAAGTGAATGCCTTCGAGTTTGCCGGTTGTTGAAAAGAGGTAGAAAAATATGAGGGTGATGCTGATTCCAATCCACTGAAAAACATTAAGTTGTTCGGAAAAGATGATGAGTGCTCCAACTAGTGTCCACAACGGGCCGGTTGCCCTGATGGGGGTTACAATGGTTAGTGGCAGATGCTTGATGGCAAAAAAGGCAAGAATCCAACTCGATAGTACAATTACCGCTTTTAAAAATACCAGTAAATGTTCGTGTGGCGTGGGTCTGGGAATATACAGATTGAGGCTTTGAAATAGTTCGGGGTTTATTTCAGAACCAGCTATAAACGGTATGTAAATAAATGCACTACTGGCCACCGAAATCAACAATACGGGAATAACCGCATTGTTGTTCAGCGATGTTTTTTTAAATACGTCGTAAATACCCAGTAAAACAGCAGCAATAATGCCTGATAATGCCCACATAAAATAACTTGTCGTTTATGTGGCGGCAAAAATATGATTAAAAGAATCGGGCAAAACACGCATCGCGATTGTTTTATAGTATTTTTCTAAAAAGTAACGATTTATTTACGCATGAATATCGGACTAATTATCGGCTTTTTCGACATAAAGCTGACCGCTTTCCTGCCTGGTTACGAGTATTGATTCGCCTTTGTCGATGAATCCGTATTCTGCTTTGGCATCCCAGTATTCGTTTTCGACCAATACTTTACCCGAAGGGCGCAATACCGTTTGAGCCACACCTTTTTTGCCTATCATTTCCGTTTGATGTACGTTGTTGTAGCTAATAAAACCTTCGTTTTTGTTTTGTACGGTATTTAGTGCCAGCGAATGGAGTGGCCCCCGGCTCACTGTAAATAACTTGCGGCTTCCCCATAAAGCCAGTAGCAGCCCTATAAACATTGAAACAACAACGGTGAGCAGGGCAATAATTATGGATGAACCATCAACGCGTTCGAAATTGAATTTCACATTTTCGATTAAGCTGAGGGTTAACCCGGCAATGGTTAGCGATATTCCTAAAGCACCGGCAACGCCAAATCCGGGTATGACAAAAACTTCAAGAGCAATTAAAATTAATCCGGCTACGAAAAGAATTATTTCCCAGTTTTCGGCAAGACCTTCGATGTATAGCGGCATAAAATAGGCAATGGCTGCCACTATCGAAATGGCCAGCGGAAAACCTATTCCCGGGCTTTGCATTTCGAAATAGATGCCTCCGATGATGGCCATAATGAGCAGGCCAGATACTATTGGGCTGATTAAAAACCCGATGATTTTGTCGATGGTGGATGGAACATATTCTTCAATAATGTAATGCCTGATATTGGCTTTTTCGAGCAGGTCTTCAACGCTTTCGGCTTTTCCCTCGCAAAAACCGTATTGTATGGCTTCGTTTGTGGTGAATGTGAGTATTTTCCCGGTGTCGATAATTCCCGGAATATAAACATCCTCGTCAACCATGGCTTCTGCAATTGTGGGATCGCGAAACCACTTAATAATGGTATCGTTCGCAGTTATTATGGTGTCGACACCATGGCTTTCGGCTGTTGAACGCATTGTAGCCCTAAAGTACGATTGATACTTGTCGGGAGCTTTTTGTCCGCTCTGATCCACTACGGTAGCCGCTCCGATATTGGCACCGGGGCGCATATATATACTGTCGCCGGCAATAGAAATAAGCGCGCCGGCCGAGGCAGCGTTGTTGTCGATGAATGTCCACACCGGAATGTCGCTGTTTAATATTTTTGTTCGTATAGAATCGGCATCGACTACCGTACCGCCATAAGTATTCATATGAATAAGAATGAGGTCGGCATTCATTGCTTTGGCGTTTTCGAACACAATTTTTGTTTGCCGCCATACCGATGGGGCAATTTCTTCCTTAATGTTAAATTTGTAAATTCGTAAGGTGTCGTTTTCTTCAGCTTTTATTGATGAAATCGAAATGAGTAATGCTGCCAGAAATAGGAGTATGCGTTTCATTATCGTATCGGATTATTATGTGAGCTTGTTTAAAATCATAAAAGTACTATTTTTTGTTTACCTGTAAATCTAATTGCATCGTCTCGTTTCTTCTTTTTTTTAAATTATCTTTGCATTTTTACCAAAAATCACAATATGAGTTTGAATGAGTTAACTGCAATTACCCCCATCGACGGGCGGTATCATAGTAAAGTTTCTGAACTTGAAGAATATTTTTCGGAGTATGCCCTTGTAAAATACCGGGTGTTTGTTGAGGTTGAATATTTTATTGCTTTGTGCGAAATACCACTGCCTCAATTGAGTGATTTTGACATGGAGACAAACCGGAAAAGTTTACGTGATGTGTATCACGATTTTTCAGTTGAAGATGCCCAACGGGTAAAGGATATCGAAAAAGTAACCAACCACGATGTAAAAGCAGTTGAGTATTTTTTGAAAGAAAAATTTGATGGTTTAGGGCTGCAAAAACATAAAGAATTTATTCATTTTGGCTTAACGTCGCAGGATATAAACAATACAGCAGTGCCGTGTTCGTTGCGCGATGCCTTACAGGAGGTGTATTATCCCAAATTGGAAAAACTGGTTGAAAAACTTACCGAACTGGCCGATAGCTGGGACGACATACCTATGCTTGCCCGTACCCACGGACAGCCGGCTTCGCCCACCAGGCTTGGAAAAGAGTTGCGGGTGTTTATCGAACGCATTAATGTTCAGCTCGAATTACTGAAAAGCATTCCGTGCTACGCTAAGTTTGGCGGAGCTACGGGAAATTTCAACGCACACCATGTGGCATACCCCGAAACCGACTGGGTGGCTTTTGCCAATCGGTTTTGCGAAACGGCCTTAAAGCTCGAACGATCGCAGGTTACTACACAAATTGCACATTACGATAATTATGGAGCCATTTTCGATAATTTGAAACGGATAAATACCATTTTGCTTGACCTCGATCGCGACATGTGGACTTACATATCGATGGATTATTTCAAACAAAAAATTAAAAAGGGCGAAGTTGGATCGTCAGCTATGCCTCACAAAGTGAACCCCATCGATTTTGAAAATTCAGAAGGAAACATTGGGATTGCCAATGCTATTTTCGAACATTTGTCGGCCAAGTTGCCGGTTTCGAGGTTGCAGCGCGATTTAACCGACTCTACGGTGTTGCGGAACATTGGTGTGCCGATTGCGCATACCTTAATAGCTATAGCTTCGACCCAAAAAGGGCTTGACAAACTACTAATCAACCTCGATGCTATCGACAACGATCTGGAGCGAAACTGGAGCGTTGTAGCCGAAGCAATACAAACCGTATTGCGAAGCGAAAATTACCCCAATCCGTATGAAGCGTTGCTAAATCTTACCCGTACAAATACGCGGATTGATAAAAAGGCCATTCATGAGTTTATCGACAACTTGGATGTAAACGATGCCGTAAAGAAACGACTAAAATCGATTGAACCACAGAATTATACAGGCTTATAGTATTGCCTTTAAACCTAAACCAATTGCCATTTGATATACCTATTGCAATTGGTTTTTTTATTTTTTTACAATGAAGGGACTTTTTAATTTATTACAAAGATTTTTGCCACCCTATAAAAAACTAGTGGTTTATAATGTGGTGTTTAATTTATTGGGGGCAGTTTTTGGGGCTTTTTCATTTTTGGCCTTAAGCCCTATTTTGGGCATTCTTTTTGGAACACAGGAAATGGTTACCGAACCGGTACAGTTTAGCCTCGAAATGAGTTCGTTGAAGCATAATTTGTTTTATTACATGAGCCAGGTTGTAGATGATGCGGGTCCCATGAAAGCTTTATTCCTGATTGGTTTTTTTATGATTTTTATGGTTTTTCTGAAGGTTGGGTTTACCTATCTGGCCAGTTCAACAATGGTGCCTCTTCGAAATGGAGTGGTGCGCGACATACGGAATAAAATATATCGTAAACTACTGGCCTTGCCAGTTGGATACTATTCTGAAGAAAAGAAAGGCGATATCATAGCACGTGTAACCGGTGATGTAACCGAAATAGAGAATTCGATTATGAATTCGCTCGAAATGCTTTTCAAAAACCCGATACTCATCATTATTTCGTTGCTGGTTATGGTTTATATGAGCTGGTCGCTTACCCTTTTTGTTTTTGTAATGTTGCCACTTGCGGCATTAATTACAGGACGTGTGGGGCGTACACTTAAAAAACCCTCACGGAAAGGGCAGGAAAAAATGGGTGAGATTCTTAGTACCATCGATGAAACTTTGTCGGGACTCAATATTATTAAAGCATTTACTGCTGAAAATAAAATGGAAAACCGCTTTGAGGCTGAAACGAACGATTATTACCGTACAATGAATAAGCTGATGTGGCGTAGACACCTGGCACATCCCGTGAGCGAATTTCTTGGTACAGCAATTATTATTATTGTATTGTGGTACGGTGGTAGCTTAATTTTGAAAAACGAGGGTTTGCTGGCGCCCGAAGATTTTATGACTTATCTTGTGTTCTTTTACAGTATAATAAATCCGGCAAAAGCTTTTTCAACAGCTGTTTACAGTGTGGAAAAGGGGCTGGCTTCCGTTGAGCGAATCGACCGGATTCTGTTAACAAAAAATCCTATAAAAGACAAGCCTGGGGCTATATCGAAAAAGTTGTTCGAACGAGAGATTACTTTCGATAATGTAACCTTTTCGTATGGCGATGAAAATGTTTTGAAAAATATCAACCTTACTATTCCCAAAGGAAAAACTGTTGCCCTGGTTGGAAAATCTGGGTCAGGCAAAACAACGATGGTTAACTTGTTGCCACGTTTTTGGGATTTGAAGCCTCAAAGCCGAATATTGATAGACGGAGTGGATATTCGAGATATAAAATTGTCGGATTTGCGGGGGCTGATGGGTTATGTGAGCCAGGAAGCCATTTTGTTTAACGATTCGTTTCGCAATAATATCGCCTTCGGAATTGATAATGTAACTGAATCCGACATTGTAAATGCAGCCAAAGTGGCTCATGCACACGAGTTTATTAGCAAGTACGAACACGGTTACGACACAACGATAGGCGACAGGGGAAGTAAATTGTCGGGAGGACAGCGGCAACGCTTGTCTATTGCACGAGCAGTATTAAAGAATCCGCCAATTATGATACTCGACGAAGCCACCAGCGCACTCGACACCGAATCGGAAAAACTAGTGCAGGATGCATTGGAGGCTTTAATGCTAAATCGTACTTCAATTGTTATTGCGCACAGGCTGTCAACCATCAAAAATGCCGATGTTATTTATGTTTTCAAAAAAGGGAAAATTGTGGAGCAAGGAAACCACGAGGAGTTGCTTGCTGAATGTGGCGAATATAGCAAGTTGCATAAACTACAGGTTTATTAGGCTTTAATTATGCCGAAAGCAGCAGTTTATGGTAATGGCATCTTTTTTGATTATTTTTGCTGCCTTAATGTTTAAATGAATAAAGATTTTAAATTATTTCAAAAAAAAATGGTGGGTTATTTGAAATCTTATAATGAAAAATATAAGTTTAAGGGCAAATTAGAGTAAATTTATTTAACAAATACTGGTTTATTTTTATCGTTGAGGTTAATGTATTGGATTTCAGCATTTAATCTGTGTCTTGTGTTTTGTTAAGTTTAAAGCTATCAGAGGATGAAGAGAATATTATACGTAGGAATTTTGTTGTTCTTAATGATAAGTACGGTAAAAGCCGAAGCACAGCATTCGGTAATGCGTACGCCGGGTAAATATTTGATGCCGATGGACAATGCTTCGGCTACATTTCCCGAATCGAAAACCAAAGAGGGTGATTTGTGGGTTGTATTTTCTGATCGCCCTGAGAACCCGGTGTATTCAGACAAAGGCTGTTCTAAAGCTACCGGACTCAAACTTGGTTTTATGGACGCCATGTACGTTGTAGCCGAAGATCAAAAATCAATTAAAGTGGTTGATTTTGAAGATGTTGATTTTAGAGGAAACCTGGTTGACGGTGCCTCATCGAAAGCCGTATGGATACCAAAAGACAACATGCTTTTGTGGCGTAATTGTTTGAAAACCCGCGATGTTAACCTGCCTGGGTTTAAAGATGGAATTTTTAATAAAAAGGCCATGGTGCTCAATATTATCTCGGGCACACAAAAAACTATACGAGTGCCTGAGTATTACTCGGATCCACGTTGCCAGCCTGCCGATTCTATTAATTCGGCATTGGTTTATCAAATCAACTACGTTTATAAAGAAACACCTACCGCATATTTATTGGGTGAAGTACCTAAAATAGAAGGCATCGAACGCGATAAAGCCCGTATCAAAGGATGGGTGTTAAAGTCGCAAACAACTGCGTGGAATCATCGCCTGGCCTACGAAGTTAATTGGGATAAGGCGGCTGTTGCCGAGAGAAAATCAAATGGAGTTCGAGCAAAAATAACTGCACAAAAAAATGGTGGTGATGCCATTTTTACTGAAAAACAAGGTTATTATAACAAGCGCGATATTGGCGAGGTTGACCGTTTTCCTGTTCTTGATGTTGAAAACGGAGTTTCGAAAGTTGGGGTTATTGGCGATTTGCGTTCGGAAGATGGTAAAACACTTTCGAGTATCGAATTTGCCGAGATTAAGCATGTAATCGATTCAATGTCGGGAGCTATGCGTAATGTAAATGTCATTTTTGTGGTTGACGGAACCAGCAGCATGATCCCCTATTCACGTTCAATTCAGGAAGCGATTAAACAAACCATGCGCGAGTTGTTGAAAAGCAAGAACAACTATCGCTTTGGGGCACTTATTTATCGCGATGCTTCCGAAGGTCGAGATAATACTGTGCATTATTCCAACGATTTAACTTCGAACTACAACAGCATCAACAATGCATTTACCCGGTACATGACACCTACCTATAATCGATGCAACAGCGATCCCGAAGAAGCTGTATTTTATGGCATGAAACGCGCTATTGAACGCTTTGATCCATCGGCTGGAGAGTCGAATTTTATGATATTGATTGGCGATGCCGGAAACCATAACCGTACCAAATTTACCGACTGTGATGGAGTAGAATATACAGACGAAACCAATGTTGGTGAGGATGAATTGGTTGATTTGATGGTTAAAAAGAATATTAATTTGTTTGCTTACCAAATGCACCACCAGGTTTCGGCTGATACTAAACCTGTTTATGATGCATTTCGCACCCAGGTTGAGAGTATTATGAAAAAAATTGCCACAAAACGCAACCCCGAAAATGGACTTGATTACGACAATCTGCTTTCACGAAAAGGCAATGTTGTGGAAATTGATCCAACCATAGGGGTTCCTGGATTTTTCCAAAAGGCACCTGATGGCGGGAGTGTTCATCCATCCGTTTTTATTAAAGATTTGAGTGAAGGCATAATGGCTATCGATAAAAAAGTAGATTATAAACTCGAAGGCATTTCAGAATACCTTAATGGAAAAATTGAAGGCGACCATGCCCGGGAACTTAATTCGTTTATTAAAGATTTGAAAAAAGCCGGCATTACAGACTCCGAATTGGATATCG